>JBFJWR010000005.1:0-25298 GCA_041623535.1 Pseudomonadales bacterium | reverse complement strand
GTGTCGGTCTCGCGGCGCAGTGCGCTGCCGTCGGCCGCCGCCGGGGCGTTCAGGAATTCCGTCATATGGTGCAGTGGATTGGAGCCCTTCTCGTAGCTGACGTTTTCGGGCAGCGTGACCGGCAGGTCTGTCTCGGCGACCGGCAGCAGTGCGCCGGATTCGTCGTGCAGCACCGGGATCGGCGTGCCCCAGTATCGCTGCCGGGAGACACCCCAGTCGCGCAGGCGGTAATTCACCTGGATTTCACCGCGGTCTTCCGAGGCCAGCGCCGAGGCAATGGTATCGAACGCCTTCCTCGATTCCAGGCCGTCGAACTGGCCGGAATTCACCAGTACGCCGGGTTCGGTCCAGGCGCACTGGTTCAGATCAGCCTGCACGTCGGGATCTGCCGGTGCAATGACCTGGCGTATCGGTAACTGGTAGGCATGCGCAAATTCCCAGTCGCGCTGGTTGTGCGCGGGAACCGACATGACCGCCCCGGTGCCATATTCCATGAGCACAAAATTCGCGACCCACACCGGGATGGATTCGTCCGTGACCGGGTGGCGAACCTGCAGACCCAGTGGCAGGCCTTTTTTCTCCATAACCGCCATGTCTGCCTCGGCGGTGCTGCCGCGATTGCACTCGGCGACAAATTCGGCAAGCTTCGGGTCATTCCGGGCCAGCGCCTCGACGACCGGGTGCTGCGCAGCCAGCGCCAGGTAGGTCACACCCATCAGGGTATCCGGGCGGGTGGTGAATACCTCCAGATCCTGATCGCTGTCTTCCCGCCGGAAGCGGATCAGCACGCCCCGGGATTTGCCAATCCAGTTGCGTTGCATGGCTTTGACCTGATCCGGCCAGCCGGGCAGATCATCCAGGCCGCTCAGCAGTTCTTCGGCATATGCGGTAATGCGCACGAACCATTGCGGGATGCGGCGTTTTTCCACCAGCGCGCCGGAACGCCAGCCACGCCCGTCGATGACCTGTTCGTTGGCCAGCACGGTCTGATCGACGGGATCCCAGTTGACCGTGGATTCGCGCCGGTAGACGAGGTCCTTGGCCAGCAGGCGGCCAAAGAACCATTGTTCCCAGCGGTAATAAGCGGGGTCACAGGTGGCGATTTCACGCTGCCAGTCATAGGCAAAGCCGAGCCGCTGCAGTTGTCCGCGCATGTACGAGATGTTTTCGCGGGTCCAGTCGGCGGGTGCAACCTGGTTTTTCATGGCGGCGTTTTCCGCCGGCAGGCCGAATGCGTCCCAGCCCATGGGCTGCAGGACGTTGCGTCCGCACATGCGCTGGTAGCGGCTGATCACGTCGCCGATGGTGTAATTGCGCACATGACCCATGTGGAGGCGGCCGCTGGGGTACGGAAACATCGAAAGGCAGTAGAATTTCTCGCGCGCAGCATCCTCCCGCGCCTGGAAGGAGCGATGGGCTTCCCAGTATTCTTGCGCCTGCGTTTCGACTGCGGCGGGGTGGTAATGCGGGTCCATGGGGCGGTGCGGTCGGCCTGATCTGGTGGTTGTGGAATAAGTGGCCGACAAGAATACCAGAGAACGTGGCCGGAATTGTGCACCGGCGTCTGATCATTGAACGGGTGGAATGCCGATGTTGTGGAGATTTTATCTGAAGACGCTGTTGCTGCCGCCGGCTGTGAACCTGCTCGGCCTGCTGCTGGCCTTCTGGCTCTGGCGCCGGCACTCCCGGCTGGCGATGCTGCTGGCTGTCTGCAGTTTCGGATCGCTGCTGGCCCTGTCCATGCCCGGAGTGGCGCTGCAACTGCAGCAGTTGCAGGTCGTCCACGAAGCCATCCGGCCCGCCGAGGCCCGGGCCTTCGGCGCGGGGGCGATCGTCGTACTCGGCGGGGGGCGCAATCTGGCCGCTGTGGAGTATGGCGGGCGCGACCAGCCGGGCAGCCTGTCGCTGCAACGGTTGCGCTATGCCGCCTACCTGCATGGCAAGACCGGGCTGCCGCTGCTGGTGACCGGCGGGCGCGTGGCCGGCGAACAGCAGTCAGAAGCCGAACTGATGCGCGACACCCTGCAGACTTCGCTGGGTACTCCGGTGCGCTGGCTGGAGCTGCACAGCCGCACCACCTTCGAGAATGCGGCGTTCTCCGCGCAAATCCTGATGGATGCGGGCATCCGGCGGGTGATCCTGGTCACCAGTGCCACGCATATGCAGCGTTCAGTCGGCTTGTTCGAGCAACGCGGCCTGCAGGTACTGCCGGCTCCAACCGGATTGTGGTCACCACCACGTGTTGATCCGGTGGCGATGTGGCTTCCGCATGCGGAGGCCCTGCTGGTCAGTTCGATGATTCTGCACGAACAACTGGGCCTGCTCTGGTACCGGTTGGGTGCCAGGTTTCCTGCGCTGCAGCTGCCGACCTGAGTCGCCGTTCGCCAGTCAGGCAGCGCTTTCGCCGGGTTTTCTGATCCGCCGGGTCAGCAGGGTGAGGATCAGGCCGAGGACCAGCGCGGGCCCGGACCCCCAGCGTGAAAACGGCGTCTGCCCCTCGTAGGCCCGGACTTCGCCGGTCAGGACGGCAGTTTCGAAGCGCGGTGCCAAAGCCCGCACGTGACCGCGCGTGTCGATGATCGCAGTCAGGCCGTTGTTCGTGCCCCGCAGGATCTCGCGACCCAGCTCCAGTGCCCGCATGCGGGCGATCTGCAGGTGCTGGGCCGGTCCGGTGGATGCGCCAAACCAGGCGTCGTTGCTGATGGTGACCAGCAGGTCGGCTCCGCCGTAGGTGCGGGCGACGAAATCCGGATAGACAATTTCGTAACAGATGTACGGCGCGAGACGCAGTTCCCGGCCGGCGTGTTGCAGGTAGAGGCCCTGTTGCTGGGTCCCGCCACGGGCAAAGTTGGACATCGGCAGGTCGAGAAAGCGGATCACGCCGCGCAGCACGGCATCGAACGGCACATACTCGCCGAACGGGACCAGCTTGCGCTTGTGATACAGCCCGGTGGCGGCACCGAATCCGGTGATGCTGTTATGCAGGATGGGTTCGGCCGGGTGCGCCGGATTAATCCCCCAGTAGGGAATGCCGGTAATGATGCCGGTGCCGGTCTGGTCGGCAAGTTGCGACAGCTGGTCGAGCCACGGCTGAGCTTCGTGCAGGAAGATGGGGATGGCGGCTTCCGGCCAGATCACCAGGTCGGCATTCCAGTGCTGTTGGGTCAGTTCCTCATAGACGCGCAGGGTCGGAGCAACCTGCGAGGGCTGCCATTTCACATCCTGCGCAATGTTCCCCTGTACCAGGGCCACGCGCACGGGTGCATGCGCCAGTGGCGTGGTCCATTCCATCCGGTTCAGTTGCCAGCCGCCGAGCCAGGTCAGGGCCATGAGCAGTAACGCCGCCGCCCGGGGCCAGGCCGGCAGGTTTCTGCCCAACAATACGACCAGTGCGCCGGCCGTACTGACACTCATCCAGCTCAGGGCATACACGCCGCCCAGCGGTGCCCAGCCGGCCAGCGGTGTATCCAGGTAGGCGTACCCCAGGTAATTCCAGGGGAAGCCGCTCAGCAGCCAGTAGCGGACCCACTCGGTGATGATCCACAGGCCGGGGAAGCCGATCAGCAGGGTTGCGGGGGTCATGCTGAACCAGCGCCGCCAGGCCCAGCACAGGCCGGCAGGCATCAGCGCCAGGCCCATGATGAACAGGCCGGTCAGTCCGGCGGCCAACCAGGCCGGGGCATAGCCGAATTCGTGAATGCTGACGTAAACCCAGCTGACACCGGTGCCATAGAAGCCGACCCCAAACAGCCAGCCACGCAGTACCGCCACCCGTGGGTTTGCTTCGCCCAGTGCCAGCAACAGCAGGGCCGGCCCGAGAATGGCGCACGGCCAGGCATCGAAGGGTGCGAAGGCCAACGGGGTCAGTGCGCCCGCCGCCAGGCTCAGGGCGGCGCTCACACGCTGGTTCAGTTCAGGCAGGATGGTGCGCAATCCTTGCGCCTCCCCGGGGGTCAGTGGCGTGGCGTAACGCGCAACAGGCGAATGCGCCGGCTGTCGGCATTCAGGACGCGAAAGCGGAAGCCGTCAATCTCGATGGTCTCGTTTCGCTTGGGCAGATGACCAAATCGGCTCATGACCACGCCGCCCACGGTTTCGAATTCGGTGTCATTCAGGTTGGCCTCAAAGTGGCGGTTGAATTCATCCACCGGGGTCAGCGCCTTGACCGTGTACTGCCCGTCATCAAAACGGCTGATAAATGAATCTTCATCTTCCACGTCATATTCGTCGGCGATCTCACCGACGATCTGCTCCAGCACGTCCTCGATGGTGACCAGCCCGGCCACGCCGCCGTATTCGTCGATGACAATGGCAATGTGGTTGCGGGTGGAGCGGAACTCGCGCAGCAGTACGTTCAGGCGCTTGCTCTCCGGAACAAAGGTGGCGGGACGCAGGACGTCCCGCAGCTCAAAGCGCTCCAGCCCGGCGCTGCTGCTGGTGTAGGGCAGCATGTCCTTGGCCAGCAGAATGCCTTCCACTTCATCAGGGTTATCGCCCAGCACCGGAAAGCGCGAGTGGCCGCTTTCCACGATCATGGCCATGAATTCTTCCGGTGGCTGGTCCGCGCGCACCACGGTCATGCGCGAACGCGGGACCATGATCTCCCGGACCTGCATGTCGAATACCTGCAGGGCTCCCTCGATGATGCCCAGTGCCTCGAACGACAGCAGGTTGCGCTGCTCGGCGTCGCGCAGGATCTCGAGCAGGTCCTGGATCGATTCCGGCTCGCTGGAAAACAACTGTGTGAAACGACCGAGCCAGGTGCGCGGCGGTTCCTCGTCGGTCGGGTTGTCACGCGACATCAGCGGGTAACCTCCGTCGCGAGTCCGGGTTCATCCTGGTAGGGATCCGGGATGGCGAAGCGGGAGAGTATTTCTCGCTCGCGTGCTTCCATGATGTTGGCTTCCTTCTCTTCAATGTGGTCATGGCCCAGCAGGTGCAGTGTGCCGTGTACCGTGATGTGGGCCCAGTGATGTTTTACGGGTTTGCCCTGCGCGGCTGCTTCGCGGGCAATGACCGGCGCGCAGATGACGAGGTCGCCCAGTAGCAGGCAGTGGTCTTCGACTTCCTCGCCGAACGGAAAAGACAGCACATTGGTGGGCTTGTCCAGGTTCCGGTAACGCAGGTTCAGTTCAGCGCTTTCGCGCTCGTCGACCAGGCGCACGTGGACCAGTGAATTCACGTCTGCCGCGCGCTCGGCAGTGGCCGATTGTACCCAGTCCTGAAATTCGGATTCGGAGGGCACATCAGTGACCGCACTGGCATTATCCAGTTCCACCCTTGCCGGCATCAGTCTGCGTCTTGACCGTTTGGACGCGCGGCGCGCTGTTCGTGCAGGCTGTAGGCGTCAATGATCTGCTGCACCAGTGGGTGGCGGACCACGTCGCTGGAATCGAAGCGTGTGAAGCTGATTCCTTTCGTGCCGGCGAGCACATCCTGCGCATGTATCAGCCCGGAATGCGAACTGCCCGGCAGGTCGATCTGCGTGATATCCCCGGTCACCACGGCTATGGAGCCGAACCCGATACGGGTCAGGAACATCTTCATCTGTTCGCGGGTCGAGTTCTGACCTTCATCAAGAATGATGAAGGCATTGTCCAGGGTGCGGCCGCGCATGTATGCGAGCGGGGCCACTTCGATGACGCTGCGGTCGATCAGCCGGGTGACCTGCTCGAAGCCCATCATGGTGTACAGGGCATCGTACAACGGGCGCAGGTAGGGGTTGATCTTCTGGCTGAGGTCGCCGGGCAGGAAGCCCAGCTTTTCGCCGGCTTCAACGGCCGGGCGGACCAGCACGATACGGTTCACCCGTTCGCGCTCCAGGGTCGCAACCGCACAGGCCACGGCCAGCCAGGTTTTGCCGGTGCCGGCCGGGCCGATGCCGAAATTGATGTCATGGCTGAAGATGCGGTTGACGTAGCGTTGCTGGTTCTGACTGCGTGGCTTGACCAGGCAGCGAGGCAACTGCAGCACGTTACCGGATTCTTCCGGACTGTCGCTGCGCGCGGTGGCGCCGCTGGCGCCTGCCGCCTGCAGGGCCAGGTGCACCTGCTCCGGCGTCAGGTCGGTGCCATCCGAGGTCAGTGCATAGAGTTCGTCCAGCGTGCGGCCGGCAATGCCGGTGGATTCCGCAGTGCCGTGCAACTGGAAGCGATTGCCGCGATTGTGGATCTCAATGGCCAGGCGCTGTTCGATCTGGCGCAGGTGCTGATCCAGCGGGCCGCAGAGACTGGCAAGCCGACGCGGTTCGTTCGGTTCCAGGGTGAGATGCTGAGTCGAATCCTGAGCGCTCAAAGTATCCGGTTAGCCGCCATAGTCGATTTCAGAATAGCGCTTGGCCCCTGTCGTAACAATGATCTGTGTGGGGACATGTTCAGGCTGCATTTCCGGCCAACTGGGTGACCAGGCTGCCACGCAGGGAGTTCGGCAGAGCTTCGTAGATCTCCACGTCAACAAAGCCGCCAATCAGATCCCTGTTGTGCGACGAAAAATTGACGACGCGGTTGTTCTCGGTGCGACCCTGCAATTGGCCAGGGTCCTTGCGGGAGAGGCCTTCGACCAGGATCTGCTGTCGGCTGCCCACCATCTGGCGGCTGATTCCGGCGGCCTGCTGGCGCAGTCGATGCTGCAGCAGGGCCAGGCGCTCTTCCAGTTCAGCCCGCGGCGTGTCATCAGTCAGCGCGGCGGCCGGTGTGCCGGGGCGGGCGCTGTACAGAAAGCTGAAGGACGCGTCAAAACCGATTTCCTCAACGAGCTGCATGGTGGCATTGAAATCCGCCTCGCTCTCGCCGGGAAACCCGACAATGAAGTCGGAAGAGAGGCTGATGCCGGGGCGGGCCTGGCGCAACCGGCGGATGCGTTGCTTGTATTCAAGAATGGTGTGCCCCCGCTTCATCAGGGCGAGCACCCGGTCAGAGCCGCTTTGTACCGGCAGATGCAGGTGGCTGGCCAGTTCCGGGATGTCAGCAAACGCCTCTACCAGGTCGTCGCCGAATTCCATCGGATGCGAGGTCGTGAAGCGCAGCCGGTCGATGCCGGAAATACCCGCCAGCAGATGCAGCAGCTCGGCAAAGCTGGATGTGCTGCCCAGGTGGGTGGTGCCGCGCCAGGCGTTGACGTTCTGCCCCAGCAGCGTGATCTCCCGCACGCCCCGGTCGGCCAGCGAGACCGCTTCTGCGAGGACATCGTCCAGCGGGCGGCTGACTTCCTCGCCACGTGTGTAGGGGACGACGCAAAAAGTGCAGTACTTGCTGCAGCCCTCCATGATTGACAGAAATGCCTTGGGGCCGCTGACGCTGGGCTCTGGCAGCCGGTCAAATTTTTCAATTTCAGGAAAACTGGTGTCCACAACAGCCAATTTGGATTCGCGGCGTTGGGCGATCATTTCTGGCAAGCGGTGCAGGGTCTGGGGGCCGAAGACCAGGTCCACGTACGGGGCCCGGCGTAAAATATCGCCCCCTTCCTGGCTCGCGACACAGCCACCCACGGCAATCAGCAGGTTCGGATCAGCCTGCTTCAGTGCCTTCCAGCGACCCAGTTGATGGAATACCTTCTCTTGTGCTTTTTCTCTTATAGAACAAGTGTTTAGTATCAACAAAGAGGCGTCTTCGGCAGCCTGGGCGGGGCCCATATGCAGCTCTTCACGAAGCAGGTCGGCCATGCGGCTGGAGTCGTGCTCGTTCATCTGGCAGCCGTGGGTCTGAATGAAATACTGGTCTGGCATATCGGTTTCGAACGCTCGCAGTTACGATTCGCATCAGGCAAATTAAGCGCGCATTATAGGGGCACGGGAGGCTGGAATCACGGCTCTACCGTCTATTTATGAATCCAAGCTGCGTGCTAGTATTGCGCGCCCTTGACCGGCAGGATTGATCAGAAGATGTCCAGAGAAGTATATCGCGTCAGCTTCATGAACCAGGGTCAGGTCTATGAGATCTACGCCCGACAAATTTATCAGAGCGAGCTCTACGGCTTCGTTGAAGTCGAGGAGATTGTTTTTGGCGAAAAGGCCAAGACCATTGTTGACCCAGCGGAGGAACGCCTGAAGGCTGAATTCGAAGGGGTTGCCCGCAGCTTTATCCCGATGCAGTCGATCATTCGTATCGATGAAGTGGAACGCGAAGGCGTAGCCAAGATCCTGGAGCCGCGTGGTGACAAGGTCATGCAGTTCCCGCTGGGTGGTGTCCGACCGGACCAGAGTGGCTGATTCCGGAACCGCGTTCGATGTCCTGATATTCATCGGACGCTTCCAGCCTTTCCACCAGGGCCACCTGCATGTCGTGCAGCGGGCCCTGGCGCTTGCTCCTCACCTCGTTATTCTGTGCGGCTCCGCGCGGCAACCGCGCAGCACCCGCAACCCGTGGACGGTCGCCGAACGCACCCGGATGATTCATGACGCGCTGGCGCCCGCTGATCAGGCGCGCGTACATATCGAACCATTGGCTGATGTGCTTTATGACGATGATGCGTGGATCCGCGAGGTGCGACTGGCGGTAAAGGCCGGGATTGCCAAGGCAGATCGCCGCGAGCGCGTCGGCCTGATCGGCCATGACAAGGACAGCACCTCTTACTACCTGGATTTGTTCCCGGAATGGGAACTGTGCGCGGTGGAGAATTACCAGGGCATCAGTGCCACTCCGATTCGCGAGCAACTGTTGCGTCACCCCCTCGCTGACCCGCAGCAACAGGTGCGGGCTGATGCGGGAGACCCTTTGGTTTTGCAGGAAGCGCTGCCAGCCGGTGTGCTGGACTTTCTGCGCGCCTTTGCCGGAACGACCGAGTCGGCCAGTCTGCAACAGGAGCAACAGTTCCTGGATGAATACCGCGCCTCCTGGTCAGCGGCGCCCTACCCACCCTTTCTGGTCACGGCTGATGCACTGGTCACCTGTAACCGTCATGTACTGCTGATCGAGCGCGGTGGTATGCCGGGCAGGGGGCTCTGGGCACTGCCGGGCGGGTTCGTCAATCGTGATGAAACGCTGGCTGCGGCGGGTTTGCGGGAACTGATTGAAGAAACCGGGCTGGATGCCGGCGCACCGGCAACGGATCTGCAGGCGACCTGTATTGCCCGGCAGGTCTTCGACGAGCCGACCCGTTCGGCTCGCGGGCGGACAATCACCCAGGTCAGCCATTTTGCACTGGCGGGTACGGAGCTTCCGGTATTGCAGGCGGCGGACGATGCGCGCGCCGCTTTCTGGGTGCCGCTGGCGGGCCTGCCACCGGAGCGGATGTTTGAAGATCACTATTTTATTTTGCGGGCCATGCTGGGAGCCGACGCGTTGTACGCGGGACCGGGAACCGCGGCTTGAACCGGGGTTGCCCTAGTTGATCAGGCGCGAAGTCATTTGTTTATCGAACGATAACGCATCCGAAGTGAGCGCCCACTCCGCACCGTCTGACGCTTTGTGCAGCAGGTGATACAGGTTGTGCATGATGGCCGGTTCGGCCGGTAATTTCACACCGGCTCCGCTCCGCGGCAGCAGGTGCAGATAGGCCCCGTTTTTCTGTTCCACCGTGATTCGGTAGCCCAGTATGCCGTCTTCACCCAGTGGGTAGCTGTCGGCTGTTTCCTCGTAAGGCGTCGCGAAGTCGGCCTGCGAGGTGGTGTGCTGGTGATCGAAGGCGACTTCGGCGGCGCGTTGCGGCGCGGCGACAGAGGTGCCGGGCGCCACATCCTGCAGGAGCTTTTCCAGTGCCCGAAAGGCCAGCTGGGTGTAGCGGCGGGTGAGCCAGAGCCGGAATTCCTCGTTGTCTGCGGAACGTATCCGCAGCAACAGGCGGTCTTCGTCCCGGCTGTACGAGACATTCATTTGTTCGATGCGTGCCGACAAGGTCGGATCTAGCCTTTCAGAGCCACGCAGTTGCGCAGCCGCAGGCCTCCTTTTTCCGGGGCATAGCGGTTCTGCTGCATCCAGCGCGTGCCGCCCAGTACATTGGGCATGTAATGGATTTCGCCCGTTACACCGGTACGGAAGCCACGGGAGCGAATCTGTATGCCCTCGTGTGTCTGCAGATCAATGCGGACAAACTCGCTGGACCCAAAACTGCGTGGATAATAACTCTCGACCTCGATGTCACACTGGATATCGCGTGCCAGCGGATTGCGCAGGACCAGTTCATAGCGCAGGCGGGCTTTGCCTGCGTCTGCGGCCTCTTCACCACGACTGTCCAGTTTGATCTCCAGTTGCGCCAGTTCTGACGGAGAAAGATTGCCGGCCGGTTCGCCGAGTCGCTGTTGAGCTGCAGCAACCCGGGTTTCCACCCGCGCCGGTTGGGGCGCGGCGGAGGATTCAGGTTCAGGAGCCGGCACCGGCACCGGGGGCAGCGGCTCGGACTGTAATTGCGCCTGTGGGTAGGCCTCGACCTGTATGCCCTCGCTGGTGGCGGCCAGTTCTGTGCGCAGCGCGGATGGCGTCAGCGTGACCATCTTCGCGGGTGGCGACGTGGTCGACGGGGGGGTCGGCAGGGCCGGGCGCGGCGCAGGGCGGGCAGCCTGCTGCAGGTCGGCAGCAGGAGCACCGCCACCGGGTGCGCACGCAACGCGGAATTCGAGAGGACGAGGCAGGCGGCCCCAGCTTTCCGACTTGTAGAGCGCCTGGACGTCCACAATTTCGGCGGTATAGGTCACGTTGCCTTCAAAGCGGGACAGTTCGGTCACCTGGAACGCGCCTTCCGGCAAAATGGTGAAGCCGGTTGCTTCGGGTTCGTCAACGATCAGGCGGAACTTGCGTCCCTTCAGGGACGGGGCGTCCGCTGCTGCGGCGCGCTCTATGGTGTACAGCAGGTGATCACTTCCCAGCGGTCGTACCTGTCCGTCAGTGCCGCAGCCAAAGGTGGCCACCGGCCAGCTGGCCAGTGCGGCACAGGCTGTTGTTACTGATAGTTTCCACATCGTTGCTGGTCCCGGCTGAGTCGCTTGGCGGTAGAAGTGGCCGCGTGCTGAAAGACATGCTGCCCGCGGGTCGGCCTGCGCCGGATAATAGGCGGGTGGCGTCCGGAACTCAATCACAGGCAGTTGCCCGCAAGCGCGGGGGAGTGGAAATGCAGCGGGTGCTGATCACCGACGCGGACTATCGGCCATCTCCCACAAGTCGGGCGATCCTGCCCGTTAAGAATGTGGTTCCCGAGCGGCTATGAAAAGAGGGTGCTCTTCTTGTCAGACTGGCAACGACCGGATTGCCCGGGCATGCAGGTGGAAACCTACGCGGATGCTGGCCAGTTGCAGCAGGCCCTGATCGCGGAAATCCGGATTCTGAGCGGTGTGCTCGGGTCCGGAGCGGGCCAGGCAGGCAGATCTGACCACCTCAATGGCCGTTTGCTCAACCGGCTGGAGTTGCTGTCTGACCTGGTATCTCGAGGTATCTTTGTCGCGGGCCTTGAGGAGACTGGCTGAATTCTCTACAATCCGCCCCCCTTTACTCCTTGCCTCACTGCGCTACTGCAGGAGGCAATTACCGCGAGGAGGAATTCATGCGGCATTATGAAATCATGCTGCTCATCCATCCCGACCAGTCTGAGCAGGTTGGCGGCATGGTAGAGCGCTACGTAAAAACCATCAACGATGGTGGTGGCACCGTTCACCGCCTGGAAGATCTGGGCCGTCGACAGCTGGCCTACACGATCGACAAGATTCACAAGGCACACTACATCCTGCTGAACGTCGAGTGCAGCCAGGAGATCCTGGCTGAGCTGGAAAATGCTTTCCGCTTCAACGATGCGGTTCTGCGCAAAATGGTCATTCGTCGTGACGAAGCCATCAGCGAGCCTTCCGCCCTGCTGAAGAGCGAGGAAGAAAAGGAAGAGCGCCCGCGTCGCGATCGCGATCATGCGTCTGATGATTCCGATGCTGAAAAGCCGGAACCGGAAGAAAGTGATTCGGAAGAAAATACCGGAGCCGAGGCCTGATACGGCCCTCGTTCCCAGCAGGAGACAGATAAATGCGTAATTTTCGCCGCAAGAAATACTGCCGTTTTACCGCGGAAAACATCAAGCATATTGATTACAAGGACCTTGAAACGCTGAAGGCGTATGTCTCGGAAACCGGTAAGATCGTGCCCAGTCGCATCACCGGAACCAACGCGCGCTATCAGCGCCAGTTGTCCACGGCGATCAAGCGGGCACGGTTCATGGCGTTGCTGCCCTATTCGGACCAGCATCCGCACTGATAGAAACACGGCGAACCCAGGGAAACTGAGTCAGCAGCCATGCGCGCCCTGGCCGAGTACGCGATGCGCGGGTATCCGCAGGCGGCACTGGCGGTCGTACTGACGACGGCGCTGCCTTTCCTGTTCTGGATCGGCGCGGCGCTGGTTGCGCTGGTGACGCTGCGTCGGGGCTGGCGCGACGGAATACTGGTTGGTGTCTGGGCCCTGGCCCCCGCACTGGCCTGGTTCCTGGGCCTGAATGACAGTTCGCCGCTGCTGGTGGTGGTGTCGACTTGGATCCTGGCCGTGGTGCTGCGGCAGGCAGGATCCTGGAACGCGGTACTCATCGGGTCGGTCGGACTCGGGATTGCCGGGGTGCTGTTCATACAGACCTGGCAGGCTGAACTTTTCCAGGAGGTGCTGGCCGTACTGCGGGAGGTGTTCGCCAACGTGCAAAGTCGCATGGAGGCCGGCCGCGCCGCAGAACTGGATCGCATACTTGAGCCCCTGTTAAAGGGCTCATGGGGCATGGTGCAGGCGTTGACGGTGCTGTCCTGCCTGATGCTGGCGCGCTGGTGGCAGTCGCAGTTGTTTGTGCCGGGCGGCTTTCGTCGCGAAATGCACGCACTGCGTCTGCCGGCCTGGCTGGCGGCGCTGATGATGCTCATGATACTGGGCGGTCCCTCGCTGGCGCCGTCCCTGGTGGGCTGGATGCCGGTGCTGTCGGTGCCGTTCCTGGTGGCCGGTGTGGCGCTGGTACACGGCCTGGTCGGAATTCGCGAACTGGGCAGCCACTGGCTGTTCATGTTCTACGTGGTTTTCGTCCTGGTCGGGCAATTCATGGCCCCGGTGCTGATGGTCATGGCCCTGCTGGACAGTTGGATGGATTTTCGCGGCCGGTTGCGAAGCAGCATGGGGCCGGATGAATCGTAAACAGGGCGCGGCAGTGGGTCGCGCAGAACTTCATTAAATTTTGGTATAGGGGAATTGGCGATGGATCTTATATTGCTGGAAAAAGTGCAGAACCTGGGTGGCCTGGGCGACCGGGTGCAGGTGAAGTCAGGATTTGGCCGTAATTTCCTGGTGCCCTACGGCAAGGCCGTACCGGCGACCAAGGAAAATGTGACCAAATTCGAGGCGCAACGCGCCGAACTGGAAAAAGCAGCCAATGAAAAGCTGGCGGCGGCCCAGGCCCGTGCGGCCAGTCTGAGTGGCATGCGGGTGGAAATCAGCGCGCGCACCGCTGATGACGACGGCAAGCTGTTTGGCTCTGTCGGTAGCCGTGAAATCATGGATGCCGTGGCGAAGCAGGGTGTGGACATCGAGAAATCTGAAATCCACCTGCCAGACGGCCCGATCCGTGTGATCGGCGAGTACACAATCGAACTGGGTCTGCACACCGACGTGCAATGCTCAATCACCGTGGTTGTCGTGGCCGAGTAAGACCCGGTGCGGGGCTGGCCCGCTAGTCATTGCTTACACCCCGGCACCTGTGGAGAATGCAGGCATGCCTGATGACTTCCTGCCCCCGGATGACGACGATGTGACCACGCTCCTGCGGCGTGGTCCGGCGCGGACGACAGATCGGCTCCGGCTGCCGCCACAGGCGGTAGAGGCCGAGCAGGCGGTACTCGGCAGCCTGCTGATCGAAGAAGGTGCCTGGGACGTCATCGCCGACGTGGTCAGTGCCACCGATTTCTACCGCGAGGACCACCGCCTGATCTACCAGGCGATGTATATGCTCGCCGAAGACAGCCAGCCGCTGGATGTGCTGACGCTGCAGCAGGAACTCGACAAGCAGGGTGAACTGGAAAAGGTCGGCGGCATTGCCTACCTGGCCGACCTGGCCGAAGCCACCCCCAGCGCGGCCAATGCCCGCGCCTATGCCGAGATTGTTCGTGACCGCGCCATTCTGCGCGGCCTGATCACCGCCACCAATGAAATTCAGCAGGATGCCTACCAGCCCGCCGGGCGGTCCAGTCGTGACGTGCTCGACACGGCAGAATCACGTATTTTCAGTATTGCCGCGGAAGGGGCCAGCCGTACCGGGCCACAGCCGGTCAAGGCGTTGCTGAAGAAGTCCATTGATCGTCTGGACGAACTGATGCGTTCGGATTCCCCGCTCACCGGACTGGCGACCGGGTTCCGCGATCTGGATGCATTCACCTGCGGATTACAGAAAGGCGACCTGGTGATCGTTGCCGGGCGGCCTTCCATGGGTAAAACCTCGTTTGCCATGAACCTCGTGGAAAACGCGGTGATCGATGAGGGCAACTCCAACCATCCGGTACTGGTGTTCAGCATGGAAATGCCGGGCGAATCCCTGATCATGCGCATGATTTCCTCGCTCGGTCGTATTGACCAAAGCCGGGTGCGGCGTGGTGATCTGACCGAAGATGACTGGGCGCGCGTGATGATGGCCTTTCACATGCTGGAAGGACGTTCACTGTTCATCGATGACACGGCCGGACTCAGTCCCATGGAAGTGCGGGCAGCAGCACGACGGGTCGCGCGGGAACACGGTCAACTGGGCATGATCATGATCGATTACCTGCAGCTGATGCAGGTGCCCGGAAATGCAGAGAACCGCGCAACGGAGATCTCTGAAATCTCCCGTTCACTGAAGGCGCTGGCCAAGGAACTTGAAGTGCCGGTGGTGGTGTTGTCCCAGCTGAACCGGAGCCTGGAGCAACGTCCCAACAAGCGGCCGGTCATGTCTGACCTGCGCGAGTCCGGGGCCATTGAGCAGGATGCCGACGTCATCATGTTTATCTACCGGGACGAGGTGTATAACCGCGAAGACGAGGCGGTGAAGGGCCAGGCTGAAATCATCATCGGCAAACAGCGTAACGGTCCCATCGGCACCGTCGACCTGGTGTTCCTCGACAAGTTCACGCGCTTCGAAGATCGCGAACACTCGGCGTATCCGGAATACCAATGAGCCGGCCGGCCTGCGCACGTATAGACCTGGCCGCACTCACCCACAATCTTTCAGTCGCCCGCAAGTCCGCTCCACGCAGCCAGGTGATGGCCGTGATCAAGGCCGATGCCTATGGGCATGGCGTCCTGCAATGTGCGGACGCGCTGAAATCCGCCGATGCGTTTGCCGTGGCCGGTATCGATGAGGCCCTGGTATTGCGTGCGGCAGGTTTTGAGCACCGGATCCTGTTGCTGGGCGGGATTTTTGACCCGGCGGAACTCGACGAGGCAGCTGCGCAGAACCTGGACCTCGTCGTGCACGACGCCTGGCAGCTTGCCGCGCTGCGAAACTGGTCAGGTGCGAAGCGCGTGAATACCTGGCTGAAAGTCGACAGCGGCATGCATCGCCTGGGCATTCCCACTACTGCTGTTGCGGGGGTCGCGCAGGAACTTGCCGCCCTTAATTGCGTACGCAAAGTACGATTGATGACGCACCTGGCCTGTGCCGATGAGCCCGGGAGCGCACACACCAGTCAGCAACTCGCTGAGTTTGCAGCCTGTTCCCGTGATTTCGCCGGCGAGCGTTCGATTGCCAACTCGGCCGGCGTATTGGCCTGGCCGGACGCCCATGCCGACTGGATACGCCCCGGCATCATGTTGTACGGCGGTTCGCCGTTCGTCGGCGGCAATGCGCAGGCCGATGGCCTGCTACCGGTCATGCACCTCGAGTCCAGGGTCATCACCGTGCGTGATCTTGCAGCCGGCGAGGCGGTTGGTTATGGCGCCACCTGGAAAACGGATCATCCGATCCGCATGGGAGTGGTCGCCATGGGTTACGGCGACGGTTATCCACGACAACTGGGGACGGGCACGCCGGTGCTGGTGGACGATCAACCGGCCCGCCTGATTGGCCGGGTTTCCATGGACCTGATCACGCTGGATTTAACTGCTGTGCCTGCCGTCGGGGTGGGCAGCGTGGTGCGCTTCTGGGGTGCCGGTTTGCCGGCAGACAAGATCGCCGGTCTGGCCGGCACCATCTCTTACGAATTGCTTACCGGCATCACCGCGCGGGTTCCACGCGTTTACTGCTAAGCCTGTTTTTCCAGGATCCTGTTGTCCGGTGTCTCGTCGGACAGCACATTCGTCTCGCCTTCTGTCCTGGCCAGTATTACTGCACCGCAGGAATCACTGAACACGTTGACCGCGGTGCGGCACATGTCGAGGATGCGGTCGGTCACCAGGATCACACCAACGGCTTCCAGCGGCAGCCCGATATTGCCGAGAATGATGGTGATCGCCACCAGCGAAGCCGCCGGGATGCCGGCCACGCCGACGGACGTGATAAGCGCGATGAAGACAACCGTGAACTGGGTCATCAGGGTGATCTCCAGGCCGTAGGCCTGGGCAATAAACAGCGCGGCGACGCACTCGTACAATGCGGTGCCATCCATGTTGATGGTTGCGCCCAGTGGCAGCACGAAGCTGCTGGTCCGATTGGAAACGCCGGCATTTTCCTCCACGCAGCGCAGGGTCACCGGTAGCGTTGCAGAGGAGGACGCCGTGGAGAAGGCGGTCAGCATGGCCGGCGCCATGGCGCGAAAATGGCGCTGTGGCTTGATGCCGCCAATGAAACGCAGCAAGAGCGGCAGTGCAATGAAAGTGTGTATCAGCAGGGCCACCAACACCGTGAAAAAGAATGCTGCCAGCGGCTGAAAGGCCGAGAAGCCCGTGGCAGCGACGGTTTTCGCAACCAGCCCGAACACGCCGATCGGCGCGAACTTCATTACCCACATGGTGATCTGCATCATGGTCTGCAGAACACCTTCCCAGAACAGTGTCATGGTCTCGCGCGGGGGCCCCTCTATGCGGGTCATGAAAAAGCCGAACAGCAGGCTGAAGAAGATCAGGCCCAGCATCTGGCCGCTGGCGGCGGCATCCACGATATTGGTGGGCACCATGCGCAGGAAAATGCCGACCACGTCGCCAGCCCCGCGACCTTCGACCTTGGCCAGCACGTCCTGGGTGTCGGCGCCCAGGTTCAGCATGCTGCCGGCCGGCTTGTCATCGACGATGCCCGGCGCGATCATGTTGACCATGACCAGGCCGATCATGATCGCCAGCAGGCTGGTGCTCATGTAGTAGAGGATGGTTTTTCCGCCCAGCCGGCCAAACCCTTCGCGGCTGCCAAGTGACGCCACGCCGCTGATCATGGAAGCCACGATCAGCGGCACGATGATCATTTTCAGCGCATTCATGAACAGCGTGCCGACAAAGGTGTACACCTCGTACCAGCGAACACCGAACAGGGTGCCTTCTGTGCCGGACCACAGGCCGGCCAGCACGGCCAGCACGATCGCGATCAGGATTTGCCAGTGCAGTGCGAGACGCATCAGGCAGTACCCCCTTTCAGTGTGCTCAGTCCCAGGATCAGTTCTGCCGGCGCACCATGGGCATGGCTGTCGATGCAGTGACCCGGCAACTGGTGAATTTCGAAGCGGTTCTCGGCACGAAAGGCCTCCGGCACGCAGGATGACAGCGAGTCGCGCAGCATGCCGGCATCGGCAGCGGGCGCGTAGCGCTGAATCGTGTGGCAGTAGGAAGCGGCAGCATCAAACAACAGGACCACGATGCGAATCACCGGCACTTGTCGACCGGAGCGCGAGTAGAGTTCTTCCTTGGCGCGGTATTCATCATCGCTGACCCACACGCAAAGTTGCTCCTCTGCGATTTTCAGCTTGTGCTTTGTATGCATCATGTACCGCCACAACTGGAAATTCTCCAACTCGACGAGGCGTATGCTGGTTTCGCCCCGCTCATTGCTCACGAGGCAGCGAATCAGCTTCTGCGGCTGGGAAAACGCCGCCAGATCTTCATTCATTCTCGACCTCCCCTGTGTATCTGTCCGTTAATGGTAGCCTGCTAAGGCAGGAAAGCAGCAGTCGCCACGCTCTGCGCCAGCCTCGTAATGGTGCGGTTGGTTCGGTTTGCAGTGATTTTTGCCAGCAGGTCCTGGATGGCAATCAGCTTGCCGAACAGTCTTTCAAAGCTGAGGTTGCGCGATTCGTCCTGCGCGCTGTTGGTCAGAATCAGCAAATCGCCGTGCTTGTCGCGGCGCTGGGACAACCGCCACACCAGGATCTCGACATTGCGGGCACTGTTATACAGTCGCTGGTGGTCGAGTTCACTGAGAACGAAAAACTCGCTTTCGTAGTTATACGACCTGCGCAGCATGCCGGTCAGGCCGGTCATAACGGCAAATATTCGGTCGCCCTGCCAGTCCGCATCCAGCCCGAGCAGGATGGCGTCGATTTCTTCCCGCCCCCCCAGTTCGTCAAACACCAGTCGTCCCGACTCGGCAAACAATTGCTCGCGCCGCTGCGCAATGCTGGGTCGCCCGGGTGCACGCTGGAGTTGTACCGGGTTACGCAGGTAGAGCTTGGTCAGCAGGTCGTCGAGAATTTCCGCGCTGAAATGCAGGTGCGCATCGGCGACAAAATCGATCTCGGTTTTGAACAGGTCGGCCGGGCGGAAGGCGCGATCGGCACAGCCGCCGACGCCAAGCAGCAGGCAGAGAATCACAATCCGCCGCAAGGGGGTCTCCGGAATTCCAGGAGTTCGTCCTGCCGCGGATGCTGCTTGAAACCCTGGATCGCGAGGGGCAGCAGGTCTGCATCCGGGGTGGCCGGTTGTTGTAGCAGCAGGCGCTGACAGGCATCCCCGATCCGGGCACTGTAGTGCTGCAGAAGGCGGGCCGAAATGCCCCGGTCGCGGGAAGAGGGCCGAACCGCCAGCGCCTGCAGGAACATGCTGTCCGGCTGCTCCGGGGTGGCGACCATGCTGGCGATGAGCCGGCTGTTAAAGCGGACCGCCCAGAGTTCGTGGTCAGGCGACGAGATCAGGGTGTCCAGCATGCCGGCGATGCCACTGTCGGGTAGCTCGTTCTCAAGAGCCTGGCGCAGCGCCTCGGGGTCGGCCCGATAGATCGCCAGCAGATCCTCGCGGTCCTGCTCCGGGGGCGAATTTACCTGTTCCAGCCTGATACTCATGGTGCGGCAGATTGTACCGGTTTGTTCCGGGCATGGCCCGGGCTCTATAATCGCCGCATGAACGCATTATCAGAACCCAACAAGCCGCGTACCGCCCGTGTGGAACGCAACACTGCCGAAACCCGCATCACCGTGGCGGTGAACCTCGATGGCATTGGCAATTCCCGGTTGCAGACCGGGGTGCCATTCCTGGAGCACATGCTCGACCAGGTGGCCCGGCATGGCATGGTCGACATCGACGTGCAGGCCAAGGGCGATCTCGAGATCGACGCGCATCACACGGTCGAGGATGTCGGCATCACGCTCGGGCAGGCTTTTGACCAGGCGATCGGCGAAAAGACCGGCCTGCGTCGCTACGGGCATGCCTACGTGCCGCTGGACGAGGCCCTGTCGCGCGTGGTGATCGACTTTTCCGGTCGCCCCGGTCTGGAATTTAACGTGCCTTTCACGCGGAGTCGGGTCGGCGATTTTGACGTCGATCTGTTCTACGAGTTTTTCCAGGGTTTCGTCAATCACGCCAAGGTGACGCTGCATATCGATAACCTGCGTGGCCGCAATGCGCACCACCAGGTCGAGACGGTCTTCAAGGCGTTCGGCCGGGCGCTGCGCATGGCGATTGAAATCGACCCGCACATGCAGGGCCGCATGCCATCCACCAAGGAAGCGCTGTAGCGTCTTTCTTTCCTCCCAGTACCGGATTTTGTAGAGCCAGCCCATGTCCAGCGTTGCGGTGATTGATTACGGCATGGGAAACCTGCATTCCGTGGCGAAAGCCCTGGTGCGGGTTGCGCCGGATCAGCAGGTACTGGTTACCGGTGATGCCAACATCATCCGGCAGGCCGACCGGGTTATTTTTCCCGGGGTTGGCGCGATTCGCGATTGCATGCTGGCGCTGCGCGACCTGCAGCTGGAGGAAGTCATTCGCGAGGTGGCGGCAAGCCGACCCTTTCTCGCGGTGTGCGTGGGCATGCAGGCACTGATGACCCGCAGTGAAGAAAATGGCGGGGTGGACTGCCTGGACCTGTTTGCCGGTGAAGTCCGACGTTTTGGAGACAACATGCATAACGAGGACGGGCAGCGGCTCAAGGTGCCGCACATGGGCTGGAACCGTGTTGCCCAACTCGCCGGCCACCCGTTGTGGGACGGCATCGACGACCAGGAGCGATTTTATTTCGTGCACAGCTATCACGTGCAGGCACAGGATGACGCCAGCGTGGCGGCGCGTTGCGATTACGGCCTGCCTTTTGCGGCGGCGCTATACCGTGACAATATTTTCGCCACCCAGTTTCACCCCGAGAAAAGCCAGCACAACGGCCTGCGCCTGCTGGCCAACTTTTTGTCCTGGGACGGTAACCTGTCATGTTGATTATTCCGGCGATTGATCTGAAAGACGGCCAGTGTGTGCGCCTGCGGCAGGGGCGGATGGAAGATGCCACGGTGTTTTCTGCCGATCCCGTGCAGATGGCTGCGCACTGGGTGGAACTGGGTGCGCAGAGATTGCACCTGGTAGACCTGAACGGTGCGTTCGACGGCCATCCCGTCAACGGCGAGATCGTGCGGCAGATCGTGCGCAACCATCCGCGGTGTCCGGTGCAGATCGGCGGTGGCATACGGGACATGGAAACCGTGGCCGGCTACCTGGAAACCGGCGTTGAATTCGTGATTATCGGCACCCAGGCCGTGCGTGATCCGGCTTTCGTGCACGCCGCGTGCGAGCGCTTTCCGGGGCATGTCATAGTCGGAATCGACGCCCGGGACGGCCGGGTGGCGACGGAGGGCTGGGCGGAAGATTCGGGCGTTGATGCGGCTGAGCTGGCCCTGCAGTTTGCCGGTGCTGGCGTCAGCGCCATCGTGTACACGGACATCGCGCGCGATGGCATGTTGTCCGGGGTGAACGTGGAGGCTACCGCCGAACTGGCCCGTCACTGCGGCGTGCCGGTGATTGCCTCGGGCGGCATCCGTGACGTGCAGGATCTCGAACGCCTGGCCGCGGCGCAGGAACCCGGCATCGTGGGTGCGATTACCGGCCGGGCCATCTACGAAGGCACGCTGGATTTTGCGGCCGCACTGAAGTGGCAGGCGGGCTAGCCTGGTGGGCCTGGCGCGGCGCATTATTCCCTGCCTGGACGTCGACCAGGGGCGGGTGGTCAAGGGCGTCCGCTTCGTTGATATCCGTGATGCCGGTGACCCGGTGGAAATTGCCCGCCGCTATGATGAGCAGGGCGCTGACGAAATCACCTTTCTGGATATCACCGCCAGCCACGAAGGCCGCGATACGACCTACAAGACCGTGGAAAGAATGGCCAGCGAGGTGTTTATCCCGCTGACCGTGGGTGGTGGTGTGCGCCGGCTGGAAGACATCCGCGCATTGCTGAATGCCGGTGCTGACAAGGTCAGTATCAACACGGCTGCCATTCACGACCCCGACTTTGTCGCCGCTGCCGCCGACCGTTTCGGTTCACAATGTATCGTCATCGCAATCGATGCCAAGCAGGTGTCGGCAGACCCGTTGCGCTGGGAGATCTTCACCCATGGCGGTCGCAAGCCGACCGGTATAGACGCGATCGAGTGGGCCCGCCGTATGACCGGTGAGCAGGGCGCGGGCGAGGTTCTGCTGACCAGCATGGATCGTGACGGCACCCGCGAGGGCTTCGACCTGGCACTGACCCGCGCTGTCAGTGACGCCGTAACCGTTCCGGTGATTGCCTCCGGTGGCGTCGGCAGCCTGGAGCACCTCGCTGACGGGGTCCTGCAGGGCGGGGCCGATGCCGTGCTGGCGGCCAGCATATTTCACTTTGGTGAACACACCATTGGCGAGGCCAAGCGGGTGATGGCGGCACGCGGGATCGAGGTTCGTCTGTAAATTCGTTGCCAGTCGCCGCGGCATTTCAATCGCAATGCCGCATCCGCAGATCAGGGCACTACTGCGGCCTTAACAGCAGCAGCGCGGGCCTGCTCAATGCGAATGGCCTGCTGGCTGGCGAGCTGCGCACTGAAGTGGATAGCCGCCATCTCCGAAGCGGGGATCAGCGCAATACCCAGGCGCTGCAGGCGGGGCAGGTTCTGTTCCAGGAATTCGACTGTTTCCGGATAGGGGTGGCCGATCGCTGTGCCCCGTCCACGCGTCTGCGTGATCCGGATCAGCCACTCAAAGGCCGCGGCAATTTTTTCCGGTTCCCGGTCGTGATCCAGGAACACGTCCCGCACCGCAAAGGGTACCTGGTGATGCAGGGCAATTTCCGGCGCGATACTGGCGCCGGTGGTGCGGCTGTCGATGAAAAACAGTTGGTGGCGTTTGAGCTCCTGCATTACCCACAGCATGGGCTGCTCACGTTGTGTCAGCAGGCTGCCCATGTGGTTATTGATACCGCGCGCATACGGGACGGCGGCCAGGTTCCAGAGCAGTTTGCTCAGCAATTCAAGTTCGCTCATGTTTTCGGTCATGGCGCCCGGGCCCAGCGGGCGGCCGCGGGTGTTGGCCATGGGCGCGTGGAGAATGACTTCCTTGCCTTGCGAATACGCCAGGCGGGCAAGTTGTTTGCTGTTCGGGCTGTGGGGCAGCACGGCACAGGTGATGGGCCCGTCCAGTGCGATGACGCGCTCGCCCCAGTACTGGCTGTAACCCAGGTCATCGATGATGATGGTGGCAAATAGCTCGCCGTCGTCAGTGGCCTGAACGGCGGGTGGCAGGAGCAGGCACAGCAGCGTCAGCAGGCCGCGCCGCATGGCGGCGTGCAGCGGATCAGTCCGGTGCGCCACGGGCTGCTGAATCTGCCTGGTTTAATCCAGCAGGGTTCGCGCCTTCAGGGCATTCAGGGCCATGAACAGCTGGTAATCCTGTGTCGCCAGATCCTCTTCCTCGTCTTCGCCGGTGGCGGATTTTCCAGCAGCGTCGATACCTTCGCCATTGCCATTATCGAGGTGGCCGCGCAGGTCGGCTTCCTTGATGGATACACCCCGGTTGGCGACGCGTGTCAGTTTGGCGCGGTCCACGACCAGGTTGGGTTCTATGCCCTGTGCCTGGATGGAACGACCGTTGGGGGTGTAATACAGCGCGGTCGTCAGCTTCAGCGCACGGTCGCGCGTGGACAGCGGCGTAACCGTTTGCACGGAACCCTTGCCGAAGCTTTTCTCGCCGATGATCAGGGCACGGCGATGATCCTGCAGCGCACCGGCCACGATCTCCGACGCCGAGGCAGAGCCGCCATTGATCAGCACCACCATTTCGAGGTCTTCGAAGGTACCCGAGCGGTTGGCCTTGTAATGGACTTCGGAATTCGGCAGCCGTCCCTTGGTGTAAACGATCTCGCCTTCCGAAAGGAATGCATCGGAGACATCCACGGCGGCCTGCAAAACGCCACCCGGGTTGTTGCGCAGATCCAGCACGATGCCGCGCAGGTCTTGTTCACTGCGCATTTTCTTCAGTGCCTTGACCATGTCCGGTCCGGTATTGACCTGGAACTGGGCGATGCGGACGTAGCCATAGCCCGGTTCGAGTACGCGGCTTTTGACACTGCGCACCGTGATCACGTCGCGCACGATGCGGATGCGCAGGGGTTCGGTCTCACCTTCCCGGATAATGGTCAGGATAATGGGCGTGCCCGGCTTGCCGCGCATGATGTTGACCGCTTCCATCAGGGACATGCCCTTGACCGCCTGGTCATCCAGCTGGATCACCAGGTCTCCGGCCTGCACGCCGGCACGCGCAGCCGGCGTATCGTCGATCGGGCTGACGACTTTGACAAAGCCGTTTTCCATGCCCACCTCGATGCCGAGTCCGCCGAATTCGCCACTGGTGTTGATCTGCAGGTCGCGGAATGCCTCGGGCTTGAGGTAGGCGGAATGCGGGTCCAGGCCGCTGAGGATGCCTTCAATGGCATGCTCGAAGATCGTTGCGTCGTCAATTTCATCGACGTAAGCGGTTTTTACCCGGTTGACGACTTCGGTGAACAGGCGCAGGTCTTCCAGCGGCAGGCGATTGACCGTGCTGTCACCGTCACGGGATGCATAGACGCTGGCGCCCAGCCCGACAGAGATGCCAAACAGCGCACTGGTGAACAGGGCGATGTAGTGTTGAGTGCTCCACTGGCTTCTGCCTTTCATGCGTTAATCCCCGATCCCCTGCTGGTGGTGTGAGTTGGATTCGATGCGGCGCCCGGCTCGCGGCCTGGCACCATGCGATAAAACAGCTCCATTGTAACTGGTTTTCCCGGTGCCGTCGGAAGCCTCTGTGTCGGCCGGTTCAGCGCCGTGCGCTCAGCCATTTGCGCGGGTCTATGGGCTTGCCGTTCTCGCGCAGCTCAAAATAGAGGCCGCTTGATTCCTGGCCGCCACTGTTACCGATGACAGCAATCGGCTCGCCCGGGACCACCCACTCGCCGGCCTGTTTGAGCAGGCTTTCGTTGTGGCCATAGAGCGACATGTAGCCATTGCCATGATCAATGATGATCAGCAGTCCGAAGCGGCGCATCCAGTCGGCAAAAACGACGTGACCGCTGTGCACGGCCTGCACTTCGGCACCGGCTTTCGCCCGGATGCGCAGACCGTTGCGATGCAGTGCTGAGCTGGCGGAATCCCGCCCGAAAGTATTCACCAGCTTGCCCCTGGCCGGCCATTGCAGCTGTCCGCGCTGCTCCAGGAACGGGGTTTCCTGCCGGTTCAGGGCCAGCTCAGGCATGGTTGCCAGGACTTTCTCCAGCAGTTCTTCCAGTTGCGCCCGGTCCTGCTGCAGTTTGCGGGTGCGGTCGTCGCCGTCCTGAATGCCGGCATTGAGCTTGCTCAAGGTCAGCAGGCGCGCCTGGCGGGAGGCGGCCAGTGACTGCTGGCGTTCTGCGAGTTGACGGTTGGCACGTTCCAGGCCAATCCGCTGGCTGTTGATCTGGCGCTCCCGGGTGCGCGCCTCCGTCAGCAGGGCGAGGTAGGCATCAATGCGTTCCAGGCGGGCTTTCTGCAGGTAGTCGTAATAGCGGGACACGCGCGCCATCTGGTCCGGTTGCTGCTGATTCAGCAGCAGCCGCAACTGTCCGCCACGACCGGCGATATAACGCGCCCGCAACTGGCGCTGGATTGCGGCGCGCTGGGTATCGATCTTGGTTTGCAGGGCTTTCAGTTCGGACTGGGATTGCCGGTGTTCAGAGCGCAGGCGGGCCAGTTTTTGCTCGGATTCGCGTTGTGCCTTGCCAAGTTCGCC
>JBFJWR010000004.1:0-25326 GCA_041623535.1 Pseudomonadales bacterium | reverse complement strand
GCTTGCAGACGAGTTATGCCTGCGTGATGGTGCCGGCGAAATCATGGTGATTGGCGGTGCGCAACTGTACGAAGCGGCCCTGCCCGTTGCAAACCGCCTGTACCTGACCGAGGTGCTGGCCGATGTCGAAGGAGACACGCGTTTCCCGCATTGGGACACGCAGGACTGGCAGGAGCAAAGCGTCGAGGAGGGTGTGGCCCGTGACGGTGACACGCACGCCTTCCGGCATCGCATCCTGCAGCGTCGTGACTGACTGACCTGGCTGGTCAGGCGTCGAGACCGACCACGAAGCTTGCAGTGGTGGTCGCGGACCCGCCGATATTCAGCGTGCCAACATTGCGTGCACCGGCAATCTGGTACGCGCCGGCCTGTCCGGTTACCTGCCTGCTGCTGTCCAGCAGCATGCGTACCCCGGTTGCGCCGACCGGGTGACCCAGGCCTATCAGTCCGCCGCTGGCATTGACCGGCAGTTTGCCATCGGCCGCGACTACGCCTTCCTCGATGGCCTTCCAGGCCTGGCCCGGCGCGGTAATACCGAAGTGATCGATGGCCATGTATTCGCTGATCGTGAAGCAGTCGTGGGTTTCAATGCCGTCCAGTGCCCAGGCGTCCGGCAGGCCGGCGCGTTGCAGTGCGTCCTGTATGGTGTCGCGCACATGCGGAAACACGTGCGTGTCCTGCGCCGAGTCCTCCAGCTTGCCGGCATAGCTGATACGGGCGGTACGGTGGCCCCAGCCCTTGATGCGCGGTACGGCGGACAGTGGCATGCTGTTCGCGCTTGCGTAGGCACGGGCGGCCTCCAGTGAGCCGAGCACAATGGCAGCAGCGCCGTCGGTGAGTTGTGAACAGTCCTGGCGACGCAGGCGTGTGGCAACCAGTGGATTCAGCGTGTCGTCTTCCGAAAAGTGCGCCGGGGTCATTTCCCAGTCCCGGGTCTGCGCATTCGGATTGCGCTGTGCATTGCGATAATTCTTTTCCGCAAGGGCGCCAAGATGGCGGTAGTCGACCCCGTAGCGACGGTCGTATTCCGCCAGCACCTGGTCGAACATGCACGGCCACATGAACTGCGAACCCTCGGCTTCATGTCCGACCCAGCCGGCGGGCTTCAGGTACTCGGCGGCCTGAGCACCGCCGACATTGCGCATGTATTCCACGCCGACGACCAGTACGCGCTCGCTGCGGCCGGCTTCAATCTCGCTCATGCCGGCCAGTACCGCCATGCTGCCGGACGCGCACGCCGATTCATGCCGGTTCACGGGTTTTCCGGACAGCCCCGGAATCTCCTCCACCAGGACACCGGCAAGATGTCCCTGCCCGGTGAACAGTTCCGCAACAAAGTTGCCGACATGCGCGGAATCAATATTCACCGCATTCGTGGCAGAGGACTCCAGTGCAGCCAGCGCCGCCTCGCGCATGACCGCGCCGATCCCCGCGCCTTCGCGCGACCATTTGCGGGCAAAGTCGGTTTGTGCGCCGCCGAGAATGTATACGGGTTCGGTCATGATCGTCTCCGGTGCGTGCCGGGAAGTGGCTTCCCGGTTTCAGAAATGGTCGGTCACCGCGCCTTCCGATGCGGAACTGACCAGGGCGCGATACTTGGCGAGTATGCCGCGGGTTTCCGTGGGTGCCGGTGCCTGCCAGCGAGTGCGGCGCTGCGCCAGTTCGGCATCATCCACATGCAGCGTGATTTCGCGGCTTTCCGCGTCGATGGTAATGGCGTCGCCGTCCTCGATGAGGGCAATGGGGCCACCCGATGCGGCCTCGGGCGTGACATGGCCGACAACAAAGCCGTGGCTGCCGCCTGAGAAGCGCCCGTCGGTGATCAATGCCACGGTGCTGCCCAGTCCCTTGCCCATGATGGCGGCGGTGGGGCTGAGCATTTCGCGCATGCCCGGTCCGCCGCGCGGACCCTCATAGCGAATGATAATGACGTCGCCCGCGACAACGCGCCCGTCAAGTATCGCCGCCAGCGCTTCTTCTTCGGAGTGAAAGGTACGTGCCGTGCCGCGAAACTGCAGGCCCTCCTTGCCGGTGATTTTGGCCACTGCGCCTTCCGGTGCGAGGTTTCCGTACAGCACCACGAGGTGGGAATCTTTCTTGATCGGGTTGTCCAGGGTGCGCACGATTTCCTGGCCGGCCGGATAGGGCTGCACGTCGGCGAGGTTCTGCGCCATTGTTTTTCCGGTGACCGTCATGCAGTCGCCATGCAGCAGTCCGGCATCTAGCAGTGTTTTCATCAGTGGCTGTATGCCGCCGATCGCGATCAGTTCCGACATCAGGAACTTGCCGCTGGGCTTCACGTCGGCGAGTACCGGTACCCGCGCGCCAATACGCGTGAAGTCATCCAGTTCCAGGGGCACGTCTGCCGCATGAGCGATGGCCAGCAGGTGCAGCACCGCGTTGGTGGATCCGCCCAGTGCGATCACCATGGTGACGGCATTCTCGAATGCCTCACGGGTCAGGATGTCGCGTGGCGTGATGCCTTTCTCCAGCAGGTTCAGCACTGCGGCGCCGGCAGCCCGGCAGTCAGCATGCTTCTGTTCTGAAACGGCTTCCTGCGCCGAGCTGTTGGGCAGGCTGAGGCCGAGCGCTTCCACCGCGGATGCCATGGTGTTGGCCGTGTACATGCCGCCGCACGAGCCGGGGCCGGGAATGGCGGTGGTTTCAACAGCCAGCAACTCGGCATCGGAAACCGTGCCGCCGGCGTGACCACCAACCGCTTCGAAGACCGACACGATGTCGCGCCGCTCGGCGCCTGGTTTGATGGTGCCGCCGTACACGAATACGGCAGGACGATTCATGCGCGCGATCGCCATGGCGCAGCCCGGCATGTTCTTGTCGCAGCCGCCAATGGCAACGAAGCCGTCAAAGCCCTGTGCGCCGACCACGGTCTCGATGGAATCGGCGATCACTTCACGCGACACCAGTGAGTAACGCATGCCGGGGGTGCCCATCGAGATGCCGTCGGAAACGGTGATGGTGTTGAACAGAACACTTTTACCACCGGCGGCATCAGCACCGGCCGCGGCTTCGCGGGCCAGCTGATCGATATGCATATTGCAGGGAGTGACCATGCCCCAGGTCGAAGCAATGCCAATCTGGGGTTTAAGGAAATCGGCGTCGGAAAAGCCAACGGCCCGCAACATGGCGCGACTGGGTGCCTGTTCCACCCCATCGACAACGATGGAGGAGAAGTGACGCGGGTTCTTGGTCGTATCATCGGACATGGTCAGAGCACCTTTTCCAGCACTTTGCTGTTGCGTTGAAAGTTGTACATGGCAAGACGCTGTTCAGGGAGCGCCTGTATATCTTTTTGCACGAAGCCGTGTTCGAGGAACCAGTGGCCGGCGGCAGTGGTCAGCGTCACCAGTCTTTGCAGACCGGCGCCGCGGGCGCGCTGTTCAATCTCTGCCAGCAGGCGCGCGGCACGCCCGGCATTTCTGTAGGCACTGTGCACGGCAATGCAGGCCAGTTCGCCGGAATCGGCCGCTTCCAGCGGATACAGTGCGGCACAGCCAATAATGCTGCCGTCCCGTAGCAGGACAATAAAGCGGTCGATCTCGTTTTCCAGCAGTTCGCGGGAGCGGCGCACCAGCGTGCCGCTCTCTTCCAGCGGACGCAGCAACTCGAGCAGGCCGCTGACCTGTTCCACGCGTGCATTCTCTATGGACTCGTAATGGTCGGCAGTGACCATGGCGCCGCAGCCATCGCGACTGAACAATTCGTTCAGCAGGGCACCGTCGACGTCATGGCGAATCAGGTGCGCACGGCGCACGCCGTTGTCACAGGCTTCAGCCGCTGTCTGCAAAGCAGTGGACCACGCCGCATCGGGTTGCTGGCGCAGCAGCGCGCGGGCCGCATCCGGGGTGAGTTCGCGCACCGGGCCCTGTTCGTCCTCTACATCGGAATCGAGAAACACGATGAGCTTGTCTGCGGAAAGTGCGTGTGCGCAGGCGACTGCAATTTCGGCCGCGCTCATGTTGAACACTTCACCGGTGAAGGAAGTGCCCAGTGGCGCGACCAGTGCCATCATCCCGTTATCCAGCAGAACGCCCAGTGCCTTGCCATCGATTCTGCGTACCGTGCCGGTAAATCCGAGATCCACACCATCGCGTACGCCGATGGGCCGGCCGGTAACAAAGTTGCCGCTGCCGGCACGAATGCGCGCGCCGAACAGCGGGGAGTCGGGCATGCCCATGGAAAAAGCGGCTTCGATCTCCACCCGCAGGCGGCCGATGACCGATTTCACCGCCGGTAGGCCGGCGGTCGGGGTAATGCGCAACGCGCCGTGATACTCGCGCGGCAGTTGCAGCGCATCGAACTCGGCGTCGATCTGTGGCCGGGCACCGAAACACAGGACGATGCGGATGCCCAGCGAATGGAGCAGGGCAATGTCCTGCAGCAGGCGCTGGCGATTGTGATCGGCGAGCGCTTCGCCACCGAGCAGCAGGACGAAAGTTCGTCCGCGATGCGCGTGCAGGTAGGGTCCGGCGGTGCGGAACCAGCGAGCGTGATCAGTGATGGCCTGGTCAGTCATAGTCATAAATCATGGTTGGCTCCCGCTATTCTACATGCGGCGACTGCCGGTATGCAGTGCGCGGGTCTTACTGTGGATTCACGCAGAAACGCCGGATCAGGTTTTGCAGCAGATCGACCATCGGTGCGACCCGGTCGCGGGCCAGGTACTCGTCCGGCTGATGCGCCTGCTCAATGTCGCCGGCGCCAATCACTACAGTTTCCATGCCCAGTTCGCTCAGGAACGGCGCCTCCGTGGCAAAGGCGACCGTGCCGGCGGCCTTACCCGTCAGCGCCTCGCATTCCCGCAGTACCAGGGAATCTTTCTCCAGCTGCCAGGCCTGGACACCGCCAAACAGGGCTTCACAGGTGATTTCTGTGCCGGTGCTGCGAGCCACGGTTTCCATGCGCTTCTGGATTTCGGCCCGGACTGCTGCGTTTTCCATCCCCGGCAGGAGTCGCACATCGAAATGCAGTTCAGCCGCGCCACAGATGCGGTTGGGATTGTCGCCGCCGTGGATGCAGCCCAGATTCAGGGTCGGGTGTGGCACTTCGAAGGCATGATTCAGTTCGCGCTGCCATTGCGTGCGCAGCGCCATCAGTTCGCCGACCACCTGGTGCATGGCGTCCAGTGCGCTGTTGCCGCGGCCGGGGTTGGAAGAGTGCCCGGCGGTGCCGCGGATCAGCACCTTCTCCATCAGGATGCCCTTGTGCATGTGGATCGGCTGCATGTCGGTCGGTTCGCCGATGACGGCGTAGCGGGCCTTGGGCTTGCCGAGTTCGGCCAGTGCCCGCGCGCCACTCATGGTGCTTTCTTCGTCGGCGGTGGCCAGCAGGATCAGCGGCTGGCTGAGCTTTTCGCGCAGGAACGGCCTGGCCGCTTCGATGGCCAGCGCAAAGAAGGATTTCATGTCGGTGGTGCCGAGGCCGTAGTAGCGTTCGTCGCGCTGTTCCAGCGTGAACGGATCAGACTGCCAGGCGCTCTCGTTGACCGGTACCGTATCGGTGTGGCCCGCGAGAACCAGTCCTTCGCTGCCATGTCCCAGGGTGGCAATCAGGTTGGCCTTGTCTTCCCGTCCGGGGACGTCCAGCACCTCGGTGGAAAAGCCCAGTTCGAGCAGCCAGTCGGCCAGCAGTTCGATCACCTGCCGGTTCCCCATGTCATTCTCGGGCCGGGTGCTGCTTACCGAAGGCGTGCTCACCAGTGCGGCGAGCATCTCATCCAGGGTGGGTGGTGTGCGGGTCATGCCATGGCTTCCCGTTGATTTCCGCGCAGTGTACTACACGGGTCTGCGGCCGGAACCGGACAGCAACTGCGGATTTCCGCCAATCGCCGTGGTATTCACCGTGCGGGTGATCTCCTGCACAAAGCGCAACAGGTAATGCGGCCCGCCCGCCTTGGGACCGGTGCCTGAACAGCCGTTGCCGCCGAAGGGCTGTACGCCCACGGTGGCGCCGATCATGTCGCGGTTCACGTAGATATTGCCCGCCCGGCTCTGCCTGGCGATCTGATCCGCCCGCGATGTCAGGCGGCTGGCGATGCCCAGCGTCAGCCCGTAGCCGGTCGCGTTGATGGCAGCGATGACCTCATCCAGATGATCGCGGGCATAGCGAGCGACGTGCAGTACGGGCCCGAACACCTCCCGTTGCAGCTGTTCTATGCCGTCGATCAGCCAGACCTGGGGCGGCAGGTAATAGCCTGTCGGCGTGTTCTTTGAGGGCGCCGGGGCTTGTGCCAGTTTGCGCCCATGCTGTTGCAGCCAACTGATATGAACCTGGACATCCTGGCGCGCGGCAGCGCTGATCAACGGGCCGCAATCACTGTCCAGCTGCAGCGGGTCGCCGACCCGGAACCCGGCCAGTGCACCGGCCAGTTGTTCCAGCACGTCATCGGCGATTTCCTCCTGCAGGTATAACATCCGCAGCGCGGAACAGCGCTGCCCGGCGGAATTGAACGCTGAGCGCAACACATCATCGACCACCTGTTCGGTAAGCGCGGAGCTGTCCACGATCATCGCGTTCTGCCCGCCGGTTTCCGCGATCAGCGGCACGATGGGGCCATCCCGGCCGGCCAGCGTGCGCTGAATCTGCGCGGCGCTCGCCATGGAGCCGGTGAACGCGACTCCGGCAATGGACGGGCTGGCAAGAATCGCCGCTGAAAACTCTGCTGCGCCGGCCGGCAGCAGTTGCAGTACCGCTGGCGTTATGCCCGCCGCGAGCATCAGTTCGTGCGCCCGTGCCGCGATCAGGGGCGTGGCGCTGGCCGGTTTGGCGAGCACCGTATTGCCAGAGACAAGGGCGGCCACGATTTGGCCGGTGAAGATCGCCAGCGGGAAGTTCCACGGACTGATGCAGGCAAAGGGCCCACGTCCGGCGAGGTGCAGGGTGTTACTTTCGCCGGTCGGGCCGGTCAGTGCCTGCGGCTGCAGCACGCGCCGGGCCTGCTGTCCGTAGTACAGGCAGAAATCGATGGCCTCACGTAGCTCCGCGAGCGCATCGGGCAGGGTTTTGCCCGCTTCCAGCACCAGCAGGGCCAGCAATTCACTGCGATGTTGCCAGTACAGATCGGCAATTTTCCCGACCAGGTCGGCGCGTTGGCCGGGTTGCAACTGGCGCCAGTCCTGCGAAGCCTGCTCCGCAAGCTGCAATGCGCGTCGACAGTCCTCCGCGCTGGCGGGATGACAGGTGCCCAGAATATGGTCGGTATTGCCCGGCGCATGGCAGGGCCGCGCCTCGCCGGTGGTCAGCGGCTGTCCGTCAATGACCGGTGCGGCGCGCCAGTCATCCTCAAGGTGGGCAGCCACGGAATTGATCAGCGCATCCGTGGTGCGGCTGCACTCGAACAGCAGGCCGGGTGCATTGCGCCGCTCGCCGCTGAAAATCTCTGCCGGTAGCGGCAGGGGCTGTATGGCGCCGGTGGTCAGCACATCGCGAGGGTTTTTCGTCAGCTCGGAAATCGGCAGCTCCGGGTCGGCAATCGCGTGCACAAAGGACGCATTGGCGCCATTCTCCAACAGGCGCCGCACCAGGTAGGGCAGCAGTTCCTGGTGCCGGCCGACCGGTGCATAAATCCGGCAGCCGCTGATTCCATAATGCTGGATGACCCGGTCGTGCAGTGCCCGGCCCATGCCATGCAGGCGTTGGAACTCGAACTTTGCGGTGCCGCCTTCTGGCAGCAACTGCAGGAGCCTGGCGACGGTATAGGCGTTGTGGGTGGCAAACTGCGGATACAGATGACCATCCGTGGCGAGCAATTGTCGCGCGCAGGAAAGATAGGAAAGGTCCGTGGCCGCCTTGCTGGTGAACACCGGGTAATGCGGATGCCCGTGCATCTGGCTGAACTTGATCTCGCTGTCCCAGTAGGCGCCTTTTACCAGGCGTACCGGCAGGCGCCTCCCGCGCCGCTGCTGTAGTTCCTGCAGCCAGTCGATGACGGCAGGCGCACGCGGCTGATAGGCCTGCACGGCGAGCCCCAGTCCCTCCCAGCCCCGCAGGTCATGATCGAGGTACACATTGGCGAAGATCTGCAGCGTCAGTTCCAGGTGCCGCGCTTCTTCCGCATCGACCGTCATCGGCAGCTGTTTCTCGCGCGCCAGGTGCGCCAGTTCCCGCAGGCGCTGGCTGATCTCCGCAACCGCGTGCTCACGGCTGCACCAGTCAAAGCGCGGCGACAGTGCCGACAGTTTGACTGAAATCCCGGCACTGCCTTCCGGACCACCATCGCCCCCGGGCAGGGAACTGATCGCGCCCTGATAGCGATCAAAGTAATCCCGCGCCTGTGCCGCAGTGCGCGCCGCCTCGCCGAGCATGTCGTAGGAATGGCGATAGCCCGCAGCCCGCTCTTCCTCGCCGCGCTGCAGCGCGTCCTCCATGTTTTCACCGGCGACAAAATGGGTGGCGAAATGTCGGGACATCTGCTCTACGGCCGTCAGTATTGTCGTCTGTCCCAGCCGGCCGAGCAGCCCCGCGAACAACTCGGCCGGCTCGTGCGCCTGCCAGCGCAACAGGGACCCGGTCAGCAGGAGCCCCCAGGTCACCGCATTGACCCACTGCGAATGGCTGTGCGCCCGGTGTGCCTGCCAGTCTGCGGTTTCCAGCAGGTCGTGCAGCAGGGCCTCGCGGGTCGGCCGGTCCGGGATGCGCAACAGTGCTTCGGCGAGGCACATCAGGACCACGCCTTCGTGCGAATCCAGGGAATATTCAGTCAGCAGTGCGTCCAGGCCGGGGTGATGCAGGCTGTCGTTGCGTGCATGCGTAGCGAGATCGGCCGCCAGGGCGCTGCTGCGGGCGGCCTGCCCGGCGGATTCATCGGGCTCGGACAGCAGGCGCTGCACGGCCTCCAACTCGGGGAGGCCATGGCCGTTGGTAATCAGTGGCGTAAGAGGTGGCATTGCCACGCCGGTGCCATCCGTTTCCAGTGGTGACACCCCAATATGGCGTAATCACCCGTGCTGCGGAAGCCGCACGCGGGGCGGCGGAGCCGATGCGCGGAGGCGTCCGCGGCCCGGAACTGGCTACGGCGGGCTGGCTAAGCCATTATTCCCAGATGAAAAAGTGGAAATCGACTGCAATATGAACAAGGTGACGGAGCTTTCGAAGGCCGAGGGCCGGGTGCTGGATTTGCCCTCGGTACTGGACGCGCTGGTCAAAACCGGCCACCTGGACCAGTTGACCGCCGAGGAAATCATGCGGGCCCCGCGTGGACAGGACCGCAAGCACCTGCATCCGCTGGAGATCATCGCCCTGCAGGAGCCGGCCGACCTGCTCCGTGAGGGCAAGGTGCTGGACCTCGAAATGCTCACCAACTGGCTGTCCGAGTGGTCCGGCCAGAAGCTTGTGCATATAGACCCGCTCAAGGTGAAAGTCGGTGCGGTCACCGCCGTGATGTCCTATGCCTTTGCCCAGCGTCACCAGATTCTGTGTATCGAGGTCAAAGCCGATGAAGTGATCATCGCCAGTGCCCAGCCGTTCGCCAATGCGTGGGAAGAGGGCCTGGAGCAGGTGGTGCGCAAAAAGATCACGCGGGTGGTCTGCAACCCGGAAGTGATACGCCGCAACACGGTCGAATTCTATCGCCTTGCCGACTCGGTCACCGGTGCCACGGACAAGGACGGGCAGAAGCGCAACACGATCGGTAATTTCGAGCAGATGCTTGAACTCGGCGACATGAAATCGCCGGATGCCAACGATCAGCACATCGTGAATATCGTCGACTGGCTGCTGCAGTATGCGTTTCAGCAAAGAGCCAGCGATATCCACCTGGAGCCACGCCGCGACGTCGGACACATGCGTTTCCGCATCGATGGGGTGCTGCATCATGTCTATGACTTTCCGTCCCAGGTGGCTACCGCGGTGACCAGCCGGATCAAGATTCTCGGGCGTATGAATGTCGCCGAAAAGCGCCGCCCCCAGGATGGACGGCTGAAAACCCGCAGTCCGGAAGGCAACGAGATCGAGCTGCGGCTGTCGACGCTGCCGACCGCTTTCGGCGAGAAGCTGGTTATGCGCATCTTCGATCCGGACGTGTTGCTGAAAAGCTATTCCGAACTGGGTTTCTCGCGCGAGGACTACCAGCGCTGGCAGTCACTGGTTCACGAGCCGAACGGGATCGTGCTGGTCACCGGCCCCACCGGATCGGGCAAGACCACCACGCTGTATTCGACGCTGAAAGCACTGGCCACGCCCGAGGTGAACCTGTGCACGATTGAAGACCCGATCGAAATGGTCGAGCCGGCGTTCAACCAGATGCAGGTGCAGCACAACATCGACCTGACCTTCGCCTCCGGCGTCAAGGCGCTGCTGCGGCAGGATCCGGACATCATCATGATTGGTGAGATCCGCGATATGGACACCGCGGAGATGGCCATACAGGCCGCGCTCACCGGGCACCTGGTGTTTTCCACGCTGCACACCAATGACGCGCCGTCGGCCATTACCCGCCTGCTGGAAATCGGCGTGCCCAGTTACCTGGTGAAGGCCTCGGTGGTGGGCATCATGGCGCAGCGCCTGGTCCGCCTTCTTTGTCCGAACTGCAAAGAGGAAGCGCCCCTGGCGCAGCCGGACTGGGAATCGCTGACCAAGCCGTGGAACGCTGCCATGCCGCAGCACGCCTGCCGGGCCGTGGGCTGCCTGGAGTGCCGTGATACCGGCTATCGCGGGCGCGCCGGCATCTATGAAATTCTGCCGTTTTCCGAGACCGTGCGGGAACTGGTGACGCCGGACATGGATATCGGACCCCTGCGGCGCGCTGCCTACAAGGAAGGCATGCACACGCTGCGCCTGTCCGGTGCTCAGCGGGTGGCCGCAGGAGAGACCACCATTGAGGAGGTTCTGCGGGTTACGCCATCGGTCAGTCATTAACGATTCGGGCTAGAATCGAGACCCGGTCAGGTATTTATTTTCAGTTTGGGAGAACAGTCGGAATGGACGGTGGAACAATCACGGTACTTTTGTTCGTAGGCTTTGCCATCGGCCTGGTGTACATGGGCGCCAAGGTGGTGCCGCAGGGTTACGAGTACACGGTGGAGCGGTTCGGACGCTACACCGGCACGCTGAAGCCGGGCCTGAATATCATCGTGCCGATCATGGACCAGATCGGGCGCGAGCTGAACATGATGGAGCGGGTGCTCGATATCCATCCGCAGGAAGTCATCAGCGCGGATAACGCGCAGGTCACGATCGATGCGGTCCTGTTCTACCAGGTCGTCAATGCGCCCAAGGCGGCCTACGAGGTGAACGACCTGGAGCACGCGATCCGCAACCTGGCCATGACCAATATCCGGACCGTGCTGGGTTCCATGGAACTCGACCAGATGCTGTCGCAGCGCGACCAGATCAACGCCAGCCTGCTGAATACGGTCGATAACGCCACCAATCCATGGGGTGTCAAGGTGACCCGTATCGAGATCAAGGATATCTCGCCGCCTACCGACCTGGTCGAGGCGATGGCCAGCCAGATGAAGGCCGAGCGTCTGAAGCGCGCGCAGATTCTGGAGGCGGAAGGCCGTAAGCAGAGCGAGATTCTGACCGCGGACGGCGAGCGCCAGGCCGCCATCCTGGAAGCGGAAGGCCAGCGCCAGGCGGCGTTCCTGGAAGCCGAAGCGCGGGAACGGGCCGCCGAGGCTGAGGCCCGTGCCACGCAGATGGTTTCTGATGCGATCGCGGCCGGGGACATGCAGGCGGTCAATTATTTCGTGGCCCAGAAATATGTCGAGGCCATGCAGGCAATCGGGACCGCATCGAATTCCAAGATTGTACTGATGCCGATGGAAACAAGTGGCGTGATCGGTTCAATCGCCGGTATCGGCGAAATCGCGCAGAACCTGTTCGGCAAAGCCCCTGCGGCCAAGGGGTGAGGCACTGATGGAAACCTTGTTTGCCGAACTCGTTTTCTGGCACTGGTTTGCGCTCGGACTGTTGCTCCTGATCGGTGAAATCTTTGGTTTCGGTGGGTATCTCCTGTGGCCGGGTATTGCCGCCGTGGTCACCGGTACGGCCCTCCTGCTGGTGCCGGGCATGCCCTGGGAACTGCAGGCGCTGCTGTTCGCTATCGGCTCGGTGGTTTCGGTGGTGTTGTGGCGGCGTTACCTGAAACGCCACCCGAGCATTGTCGATGAGCCGCACCTGAACCAGCGCACCGCCTCTTATGTCGGGCGCGTGCTGGTGCTCAGCGAACCATTGCAGAACGGGCGTGGCAAGTTGCGCGTCGATGACAGCAACTGGGATGTGACCGGTCCGGACCTGCCCGCCGGAACCCGGGTGCGGGTGGTGGGCAGTACCGACATGATATTGCAGGTCGAGGCCGAGGACTGAACAAGCAGCGAGGTGGCTCATGAAGGCAGCACGGATAGATCTGGCGCACGTACGGCGCACCGGCCTGCTGCGCTGGTTATGGGTTCTGCTTGCCAGTGTCGGCGCCACTCTGCGGGTTTCCGTGCAGGGGTTGTGGCACATGTACCGCGGCACCCTGACCCAGGCGTATGCCGATGCGCGCCTGAATCACTGGTCGAAGCGCCTGCTGGAGCTCGTGCAACTGCGTCTGCAGGTAATTGATCGCGGCTTTCGCTTCGAACCCGGCCAGCCCTACATCCTGATGTGCAACCACAGTTCGCACTACGATATTCCCATCACTTTTCAGTCCGTGCCGGGCAGTATTCGCATGGTGGCAAAGAAGGAGCTGTTCAGTATCCCGCTCTGGGGGGCAGCGATGCGCGCGACTGATTTCATCGCCATCGATCGCAAGAACACCAAGCAGGCGATGCGGGACCTGGAGCAGGCACGCGAGCGCATGGAACGCGGCATCATGGTCTGGATTGCGCCCGAGGGCACGCGTTCGCGGAATGGCCGCTTGGGGCCATTGAAGAAAGGCGGTTTCATCCTGGCGCTGGACACCAACGCGATCATCCTGCCGATCGGCATCCGCGGCGCGAAGGAAATACTGCCGGCAGACACGCTGTCGATCAGCCTGGGCTGTGAAGTGGAAGTGCATTACGGCACGCCGGTGCGGGCATCGGACTATGGTCAGGAACGCCGTGGCGAGATGATCGAGGAAGTCGAGCGCCAGTTACTGGAACTGGCGCAGGTCGAGCGGCAGAATTTCACCCGCTAGCCATGGCATGCACGGGAGGTCAGCGACGTCCCGGGGGTTTCAGCCTTACTGCGCAGCTTCTGCCTCATCGCCGTCGAGCTGGGTAAAGCCGCTCAGCCGCTGATCACGCTCGCGGGAACCGGCCAGGCTGCGATCCATGCGTTCCTCGTACTCTTCCAGCCAGGTGCGTGAACCCGGCACCATGCGCGACAGATCGCGCATGCCGGCTTTCAGGTTGAGCATCACGCTGCGATAGGCTGATTCCTGTTTGCGCAGGATTTCGGCCATCTGCTGTACCTGGCGGATGTTTTCTATGGTGCGCTGGCTTTCCAGGGTCTGCTGGATTTCCGCCAACTGCGCAGTTTGTTCTTCCAGCGCTTTCTCCAGCTTGGCCAGTTCTGCGCCACCTTTTGCCGGAGCGCCGGTCGCTGTGCCATCGGCGGATGCGCCGGGTGCCTCGATCCTGCTGAGCTGGTCGTTGAGTACGATGACCCCGGTGATCACGCTGGATAACAGGATTACGGTCAGTGCGCCCAGCACCACGACGAGTATTCGATGAAAGCCGACACGGTTTTCCAGCTGGGCAATGCGTTCGCTGTCTGAGAGTTCCGGGGCTGCTTCGGCCGCTTCTTCCTTGGCCATGACTTCCTAGTGTCCATTCCTTGTACACATATTCAACATAGTACATTCCCATGTTCCGGCAAGTCTTTGATTTGTTGAGTGATTGATTGCTCGTGTCAGCGTCTTGCTATGCTGTAACCCGGAGTGTCGGCACCGCGCTCTGATTGCATGCGGCAGGAGTCTGCGAAAGTATGGCCTTACTCATTACCGGCAGTATCGTACTGCTTTTCGGCGTCTTGCTGTTCATGATCGCTTCACCGTTAGGTGGCGTCATCCTGATCGTGTTCGGGGTCACCGTGGCGCTGATCGGCATCAGTCGCTACACGGCGAAGACGGTCAGTCGCGCAATCATTCATACGCAGGCGTTTTCCGACGGTCACGTCGTCGAGCGCAAGTGTCCGTTCTGCGCCGAGTTCGTGAAAGCCGAGGCGATCCTGTGTCGCTACTGTCGCAGCGAACTGCCGATGCTGATCGTCAATTCCGAGATCACCAAGGAACTGCAACACATGGAGTTCCGCCTGCTGGTGGCAGCGGGTTCCGGTGACAGCAAGCTGGTCAGCAAGCTCATCGAGGAGGGTGCGGCCGTAAACTGCCAGGATGAGCGGGGCGAATCGCCGCTGATCAAGGCCGCGCTCGGCAACCATATCGAGGTGGTCCGCGTGTTGATGAAGTTTCGTGCGGACCCGCGTATTCCCAATGAACAGGGCTATACCGCCGAGGATTATGCCCGGGCGCGGGATTACCGTGACCTGCTCAATGTGCTGCGTGGCCGGTGAGCAGCCTGCGCCTGGAGTTGCCGTCCTGGCTGGCCACTCGCTTTGATCATGCCACCCGCCAGCGCTATCCCCGGGTGGGCGAGCGCATGCAGCTTGTCCTGGCGCTGTGTCGTGAGCAGGTGACGCAGGGTACCGGCGGCCCGTTTGCCGCGGGTATTTTCGACCGTGCCAATGGCCGACTGCTGGCGGTGGGCGTCAATCGCGTGGAACCGGAAAACTGCTCCCTGCTGCACGCCGAGATGGTCGCCATCCTGGGTGCCCAGCAGGAAGTGGGACAATGGAATCTCTCTGCTGCGCACCGCGACTGTGAACTGGTGTCCAGTGCAGCCCCCTGTGCCATGTGCCTGGGTGCGATCCCCTGGGCCGGCCTGCGCTCACTGGTATGCGCGGCGCGCGATGAGGATGTGCGCGCCATTGGTTTTGACGAAGGCTGCAAGCCGCAGCCCTGGACCCAGGGATTGATCGCGGCCGGTATTGAAGTCATGGAAGACGTGCAACGGGACGCTGCCGCGGATATCCTGCGCAGCTACCAGGCGCAGGGCGGCGGCATTTATAACGCCTGAGAGGCCCTTTTCGTCCGCGCTTTTGAATTCACGTACGCCTGATTGCCTTGCTGGTTCCCGGAGAATGCGCATGAGTGCACCCCTCGACATGAAAGACAGACTGATACTCGCGCTGGACGTGGATTCAGCCGCCGAAGCGCGTGACTGGGTGGAGCGCCTGGGTGACGAGGTGCGGTTTTACAAGCTCGGGCTGCAGTTGTGCATGGCACCTGGCTATTTCGAGCTGCTGGACTGGCTGACTGCGCGCGGCTGCAAGGTATTTGTTGACCTGAAATTTTTCGATGTGCCGCGCACGGTGGCGGCTGCCGTGCGCCAGTTACGCAAGACCGGGGCGACGTTCGTCACTGTGCACGGGAATGACGCCATGCTGCGCGCGGCGGTGGAGGCGGCTGGTACAGATCTCGGCATCCTCGCAGTGACCGTGCTGACCAGCCTCGACCAGGGTGACCTCGATGACCTCGGCTTTGCCTGCGATCCGGAAACCCTGGTGCTGTCGCGGGCCCGTCGGGCTCTGGAACTGGGCTGTACCGGCGTGGTGTGTTCCGGGCAGGAAGCGGCGCGACTGCGTGAGCGGTTGCCCGGCCAGTTAACCATCGTCACGCCGGGTATCCGTCCGGTGGCGAATACCGATGATCAGAAACGCGTGGTCAGCATTGCTGACGCATTCGCCAATGGTGCTGATTACATCGTGGTGGGTCGCCCGATACTGCAGGCGGACGATCCCTTGCATGCGGCGGCTGCCGCGCAGCAGGAAATTGCCCGCGTACTCGGGGCGTCCTGACAGGCAGTTCAGAGGTGCTGCGGTTTAGTCCAGTGCCCGGACCACTTCCGCCGCCGCGGGAATTCGCTCTTCACGCACGACAATTATCAGCGCGCGCGCATCTACTTTTTCATCGGCGTGCGGCTGGCAGACCACTTCGTTATCGTCATTGACGAATGCCATGGGCGTGCCGATGTCCCGCGCCGATATCCGCTGCACAATGTCGGCCCAGGTACGGCCGCGCGTGAATACGTCGTAGCGGCGCGGGTGATCGCCGCCATAGGTGAACAGGTTTTCCAGTACCACCTCGGTGCCCGGCGCGGTGATGGCGCGCACCACGATTTCCGGATACGAACGGATCGGCCGCAGAATCGACTGTATGCCCAGTTCCTTGAGGCGGCCGCGGTTTTCATCCAGGACACATTCCGCCATGGTGCGTGATGCGAGTCCGCGGCTCTGCAGGCGATGGGCAATGGCGAAGGTGAGGCTGTCGGAACTCTCGGCATACTCGTCATGCGCGAGGATGATAATGTGCCTGGCGTGGTCGACGCTGACCTGGTCCAGGCCCTGCGGTGAATCGGCGCTGGCCGTGCAGTGCACCATGCCGAGGTCCACCAGGCTGGGTGGCAGGCCGTTGGCGAATACATCGGACAGCAGCACCACGGGTCTCTCGCGATAATCGGGATTGGCGCGCAGCTGCGTTACGATCCGGCAAAAATAGAGTTCACCATTGGATGGTGGGGAATTGATGAATACGATGTGATCCTGCATTTTCCAGCTCCATTGTCCCCGTTGCATGCGTTCGCGGCGTGTCATTCGGTAGTCGATATAATCGCTGGCCACGGTGGCCAGCAGGGTGATGCCAATCAGGTAGAGCAGCGCCACGGTGGTAAAGCGCCCGGCCGGTGTCGCTGCGCTGACATCTCCATAACCGACCGTGGTGATGGTGGTAAAAGTCAGCCAGATCGAGTCACCCGGTGACAGGTCTTCGAAATACATCATGGCCAGCGCGTGGAGGCTCAGCAGCAGGCCCAGAATCCCGGCTGAGCGGACCATTCGTCCCACGATCGCATGGTCCGGGCTCACGCGATGCTGGCGGCGCACTGACTGCTTGCGAACAAAACTGAATAAATTCATCGTGGCTGTCTGCGGCGCACTACATTGACTGATGCCAGGGCATTATGGGGAGAACCGTTCCCCGCTGCCAGCATGGGAGGATACCTTGCAGATTCCAGAGCCGGATACGAAGCACCTGCCGGTCGAACTGGCCCCGTTGGTTGAGCGGGCCTGGGAGCGCTTTCGTGACGCGTTTCCCGACGGGTTGGATGTGCACGGGGAACTGCCCGAGACATTCGCCACGGAACTCGCCAGCGTCTGGTCTGCCAGCGATTTTATTGTGGATTCCTGCCTGCTGGTCGATGGCCCGTGGGCGGAGTTGCTGGCCAGTGGCGATTTGTTCAGCGACTACCCGGAAGGCGGCTACCAGGAGCGGCTGGAACGCGGGGCCGCTATCGAGGATGTGGCCGGCCTGCACCGGCTGCTGCGCCGGTTTCGCCGTCGCGAGATGCTGCGCGTGGTCTGGCGTGATCTCAGTCGGCGCGCGAGCATGGAGCAGACCGTGCAGGATATGTCCGACCTGGCCGATGCCTGTATCCGCAAAGCAGAGGATTTTCTGCACGGTTCGTTGTCAGCAGAGTTCGGCGTGCCAAAGGGGCCGGGCGGTAAGCCGCAACGCCTGGTGGTTGTGGCGCTGGGCAAACTGGGCGCTGGCGAGCTCAATGTTTCCTCGGACGTTGACCTGATTTTCCTGTTCCCGGAAAACGGCATGACCGAGGGTGGCCGCCGCGCACTCGACAATCAGAACTATTTTATCCGCCTGGGCCAGGCGCTGATCGCCGCGCTGCACCAGGTGGACGTGGACGGTTTCGTTTTCCGGGTGGACATGCGCCTGCGACCCTACGGGGAGAGCGGGCCGATGGCGATGCACTTTGATGCCGCGGAGGAATACTACGAGGATCAGGGTCGCGAATGGGAACGCTATGCGCTGATCAAGGCGCGCCCGGTGACGGGTGATGCGGACGCATTGGAAGACCTGATGCAGCGGTTACGCCCCTTTGTGTACCGCCGCTACATAGATTTCGGCGCGTTTGCCTCGTTGCGCGACATGAAGCGGCTCATCAACCAGGAGGTCCGGCGCAAGGGCCTGCAGGAGGATGTGAAACTGGGGCGCGGTGGTATTCGGGAAGTCGAATTCATCGTGCAGGCCTTCCAGTTGATTCGCGGTGGGCGCGATACGCGTTACCAGGATGCCCGCCTGCTACCCATGCTGAGCCTGCTGGGTGAAGAGGGTGACCTGGAACCGGATACCGCTGCTGCCCTGCAGGAAAGCTACCGCTTTCTGCGCAACACCGAACATGCCATCCAGGGGCTGGCGGATCGCCAGACCCAGGCGCTGCCGAAGGACGCCACGGCGCGCCTGCGCATCGCCTGCGCCATGGGTTTTGCCGGTGAAGAGCCATTCCTGGCCGAACTCAAGCGTCAGCGCGCGATAGTGCACGCCTGTTTTGACGAGGTCATTGAGCCCAAGCCGGAGGCGGCCGGCCAGGGCGCGGATGCCACCCAGGTTTTCGGGGAATGGCTGGCGGTCTGGAATGCCGCGGTGGAGCCGGCCGTCGCCCGCCGCCTGCTGCAGAAGCGGGGTTGCCAGGACAGCGAACGCTTTCTGTCCCTGCTGGACGACCTGCGTGGTTCGGACCGGGTCGCCCGCATGCAGGCAATCGGGCGGGAGCGGCTGGACCGTTTCCTGCCGGTGCTGATACAGGACATCCTGCAGCATGGCGAGTCTGCAGACGCGGCCGAGACGCTGGCGCGCATCATGCCTCTGATCCAGGCGGTATTGCGGCGGACGGCCTACCTGGTCCTGCTGCAGGAGAACCCCGGTGCGCGCGGACAACTGGTGAAACTGTGCGCGGCCAGTCCCTGGATCGCCGCGGAACTGAGCGACACACCCGCCCTGCTCGATGAATTGCTGGATGCCGAGGCGCTGTACAGTCCGCCACAAATGCAGGAACTGCGCGAGGAACTGCGCCAGCAGTTGCTGCGCGTGCCCGAGGAGGATGAAGAACAGCAACTGGAGTGCCTGCGTTATTTCAAGGAGTCGCACGTCCTGCGGGTGGCGGCCTCCGAGGTGGTCGGTACCCTGCCACTGATGAAAGTCAGCGATTACCTTACCTGGATTGCCGAGGTGATCCTCGGCGCCGTGCTGCAGATTTCCTGGCGCTACATGGTGCAGCGTCACGGACTGCCCGGCGAGACGGAGGGTCGCCCGGCAGAGTTCGCCATCGTTGCCTATGGCAAGCTCGGCGGCATTGAGCTCGGCTACGGGTCTGACCTCGACCTCGTGTTTGTCTACGATGCTGACCCTGCCGGTGTCTCCTGTGGAGACGCTTCCGGCGGGCGCAGTATCGACCACTCGACCTGGTTCACCCGCCTGGCACAGCGCATCCTGCACCTGCTGAATATCCGCACCCACTCCGGCGCCCTGTATGAAGTGGACGTGCGTTTGCGCCCGTCTGGCGCCTCCGGGCTGCTGGTGGCCAGTCTCAACGGTTTTCGCGCCTACCAGGCCGAGGATGCCTGGACCTGGGAGCACCAGGCGCTGGTGCGTGCGCGCTGCGTCGCCGGTGATCCTGCGTTGTGCGAAAAAATTGACGAGGTGCGCCGCCAGACACTGGCACAGGTGCGTGATGCCGGGGTCCTGCTGGGTGAAGTTCGTGAAATGCGCGAGAAAATGCGCCAGTCGCTGGGATCAGGGAGTTCCACGGCTGACGAGGTTGATCTCAAGCAGGATGCCGGAGGTATCGTAGATATCGAATTTATGGTGCAATATTCCGTTCTGGCCTGGTCCCATGTGCATGCGGAATTGCTGGCCTGGACAGATAACATCCGAATCATGGAAAACCTGGCGAGCAGCGACTGCATCGGCTCTGACGATGCTGAACGCCTGATTGATGCCTACAAGGCTTTTCGCATGGAAGCACACCGACGGGCATTGCAGCAGCGACCGGTTCTGGTGCCGGCGACGCAGTTTGCCGCGGAGCGCGAGCAGGTGGCGGCCTTGTGGGAACGCCTGATGAACACCGGCCGGTTGAAGGCCTGAGAATGACGCAAGCAGTTTGTAGGAAGCATTAACGATGGCAGCGGTTCCAAACATGGCAGATCGGGATGGCCTGATCTGGCTGGACGGTGAAATGGTTCCCTGGCGCGAGGCCAAGGTGCACGTGCTGACACATACCCTGCATTACGGCATGGGCGTGTTCGAAGGCGTGCGTGCCTACGCCACCGATCGTGGCGCCTGCATTTTCCGCCTTGCCGAGCACACCCGCCGGCTACAGCGATCCGCACACATCATGCGCATGGAAATTCCCTTCGATGCCGAGACCCTGAACGAGGCACAGAAGGCGGCGGTGCGCGAGAACAAGCTCGACCACGCCTACATTCGACCCATGTGCTTCTATGGCTCTGAAGGCATGGGCCTGCGTGCTGACAATCTGCGGGTGCACGTGATGGTGGCGGCCTGGAGCTGGCCGTCCTACATGGCGCCGGAGGCCCGCGATCACGGCATCCGTGTGCGTACCTCTTCCTATACGCGCCATCACGTGAATATATCCATGTGCAAGGCGAAGGCGAACGGCCATTACATCAACTCCATGCTGGCCCTGCGCGAGGCGCTGGATGCCGGCTGCGAGGAGGCCCTGTTGCTGGACCCGGAAGGGTACGTGGCCGAGGGCAGTGGCGAGAATATTTTTATCGTGCGGGACGGCGAAATTTACACGCCGGAACTGACCTCCTGCCTGGACGGGATCACCCGCGACACCACCTTTGAGCTGGCCGCCGAGCTGGGCATCAAGGTGCACGAGAAGCGCATCTCGCGCGACGAGGTGTATATCGCGGACGAAGCCTTCTTCACCGGTACCGCGGCGGAAGTGCTGCCGATCCGGGACCTGGATGGCCGCCGCATCGGTACCGGCGACCGCGGCCCGGTCACCACGCAGCTGCAATCGATGTTTTTCGATCAGGTGGCAGGACGTCGCACCCAGCATCCGGAGTGGCTGACACCGGTTGCCTAGCATGCCGCCCATCCGGGCTGGCCGCCCTGCATCGGCAGGCATCACCGCCTGCTATGATTCCTGCAGGATTCTGTAGTGAAAAGCCGCATGAGCCGAAACCTCAATATTCTGGTGGTGGGGCCGTCCTGGGTGGGTGACATGGTGATGGCGCAGACGCTGTTCATCACCCTGCAGCGCCTGTTTCACGGCCACGCACCCGTCATCGATGTGCTCGCGCCGGCGTGGAGCGGACCCATTCTGGAACGCATGCCTGAAGTGCGCCGCGCCATCGAGATGCCGGTCGGTCACGGCCAGTTTCGTATCGCGGATCGTTTGCAACTGGCGCGTCGCCTGCGCGCGGCCCAATACGACTGGGCGATCGTACTGCCCAACTCCCTCAAGTCGGCGCTGATCCCGCTGCTGGCGCGCATTCCGCGGCGCACCGGCTGGGTCGGAGAGCAGCGCTATGGCTTTCTCAACGATGCGCGGCGGCTCGACAAACTGCGTTATCCGTTGATGATAGAACGCTTCGTGGCGCTGGCGGTTCCCGATGGGAACGCTTTTCCACGCCCCATTCCCCACCCGGCGCTGCAGGTGGATGCACAGAATGCGGCAAAAGCACGCGAGGAATTTTCCCTGTCCGATCCGCGCCCGGTGCTGGCGCTGTGCCCGGGTGCGGAGTTCGGCGAAGCCAAGCGCTGGCCAGCAGCGCACTACGCCGCGGTGGCTGCCGACCGCATTGATGCCGGCTGGCAGGTCTGGCTGTTCGGCTCTGCCAACGACCAGCCGGTGACCGCTGAGATCATCGCCGCCCTGCAACCCGGGCAGCGCGGCCAGGTGCACGATCTGGCTGGCCGTACCCGGCTGGCCGATGCCGTGGATCTGCTGTCGCAGGCCGATGCAGTGGTCAGCAACGACTCCGGCCTGATGCACATCGCTGCGGCGCTGGGCCGGGCGCTGGTCGTGCTGTATGGCTCCACGTCGCCGGGCTTCACGCCGCCGCTGGCGCAACGGGTGGCTGTCGAGCGTCTGGGCATAGAGTGCAGCCCGTGCTTTAAGCGCGAGTGCCCGTTGACGGATAACCGGTATCGCTGCCTGCGGGAACTGGAACCGGAACGCGTGATTCGTGCGCTGGATCAACTGGCCGTCAGCCCGTGAGCAATCCATTGCGTGTGCTGCTGGTGAAAACCTCCTCCCTGGGGGATGTCATTCATACGCTGCCAGCGGTCACTGATGCGATGCGGGCAGTACCGGGTATCCGGTTCGACTGGGTGGTTGAAGAAGGCTTCAGCGAGATTCCCGCCTGGCACCCGGCAGTCGGCCGGGTACTGCCGGTGGCCATCCGTCGCTGGCGCAAAAATCTGCGCGAAACCTGGCGCAGTGGCGAATGGGGTGAATTCAAGGCCCGCGTGCGCGATGGCGATTACGACCTGGCGATTGATGCCCAGGGACTGGTGAAAAGCGCTTTCCTGGTGCGCCTGGCGAAATGCCGCAAGGTGGGCCCGGATGCGCAATCCGCCCGGGAGCCCTTTGCGGCGCGCACTTACACCCATGGACTGTCGGTACCCAAGGGCATCCACGCCGTGCAGCGCCTGCGCATCCTGTTCGCCCAGGCGCTGGCGTACCCGGTCCCGGACACTGAAGTCAGCTATGGCGTCGATTTTGAACGGCTGCCAGCCTCGAAGCTGGAAACGCCCTACGTGGTTTTCCTGCATGCTACGACCTGGGCGACCAAGCACTGGCCGGAGGCCTACTGGATCCGCCTGGCCCGCCTGGCGGGTGAATCGGGTATGCGGGTGCACTTGCCGTGGGGTAATGCCGCAGAGCAGGAACGTGCCAGGCGGATCGCCGCAGCCAGCCAGGGCAATGCCGAGGTTCTGCCCGCCATGACGCTGTCCGAAATCGCCGGGGTGCTGGCGCGGGCAACCGCGGTCATCGCCGTCGATACCGGCCTGTGCCACCTGGCGGCAGCCATGAACACACCGACCATTTCACTGTACGGGCCGACCAACCCCGGCCTGACCGGCGCCGAGGGACGTAACCAGGTGCACATGGCCTCGGAACTGGCCTGCGCGCCGTGCATGAGCCGCAAGTGTAAATACCGGGGCGCGCCCATGTCCGACGAACTGGACGGCCGAAGTTTCCACGTAATACCGCCCTGTTTTGCTACGCTTAACCCGGACCGGGTCTGGGCAGAAGCCGAACAGTTTTTGCGCTGACCGGCTTCATTCATCCGTTTCTGCCCAGGTGTAGGGAATGCAGATTGCTTTCTGTCTGACCAAGTATTTTCCCTGTGGCGGCTGGCAGCGGGATGTCCTGTGCAAAGCCACCATTTGCCCCCAGCGCGGACACCCGGTGCGGGTGCTGACCATGCGCCGGAAAGGTGAACAAACCGCACGGCAGAAACCGGCATGAAGCAGACCCTGATGCTGGAAGAGCCCTTCGCCAGTGCCTGGTCCGGTAAGGATCCTTTCTGCGAAGTGGAAAAACTCCAGGGCAAGGTGTATCGCGAACTCGCCGCGCGGCGCACGCTGCGGTTTGAAATGGCCGGGCGCGGTTATTTCGTCAAGATTCATCGTGGCGTCGGCTGGCTGGAGATCCTCAAGAACCTGCTGCTGATGCGACTGCCGGTACTCGGCGCATCGAACGAGTGGCGGGCGCTGGAACGCCTGCACCAGCTGGGCGTGGAAACCATGCGCGCCGTGGCATATGGCATGCGCGGCATGAACCCGGCAGATCAGCATTCCTTTATCGTGACGGAAGACCTCGACCAGACCGAAAGCCTGGAGGATTTCTGCATGGACTGGCCGCAGAATCCACCGCCGCCGGTACTCAAGCGGGCCCTGATTGAACGCGTGGCGTGGATGAGCCGGCAACTGCACGAAAACGGCGTGAACCACCGCGATTATTACATCTGCCATTTCCTGCTGGATGTGCGCAATGGCCGCGATTGCGTTGATCCGTCTGACTTTCATCTGAGTCTGATTGATCTGCACCGGGCCCAGCTGCGCGGCACGACTCCGCGGCGCTGGGTGGTAAAGGACATCGGGGGGCTGTATTTTTCCGCCATGGATATAGGCCTGACCCGACGCGACCTCTTGCGCTTCATACGCACCTACCGGGGCGCGGGGTTGCGCGAGAGTTTGCGCGACGACGCGTCATTCTGGAAAGAAGTGGAAGCGCGGGCCGTGGCGTTGTACAGCAAGCAGCATGGCCGGGCCCCGGCGCTGCAGTCCGGGAGAAATACGTAATCATGGCTAAATCCTGGCGCCTGGTGCCCCGTTATCGACGGGGTGCAACAGCAGAGGCATTCGCCGATCTCGACAGGGTGTTTGCCGCGGAAGGTGAAGAAGTGGCGCGCGACAATATCAGCCAGGTTGTGCGGGTCGCTGTGGGTGAAACCGATTATTACGTGAAGCGTTACTGGGCCGCGGGCAAGCGTCTGCGTCGCTACATTGGTCGTACGCGTATCTGCGCCGAATGGGAAAACCTTCTGTACTTCGAACAGTTGGGCATCCCGACGGCACCGGTGGTGGGCTACGGGCAGGAATACGATCGCGGCGTGTTCAAACGCGGCGCCCTGATTACCGAGGGACTCGAAGGCACCGAAGACCTGGCACAACTGGCCAAGCGGGATTATGAAGGATTTCGCGATGCCAACTGGGTGCGCAATGTCAGCATCCAGATCGCCCGGCACACGCTGGCGCTGCACGAGCAGAGTTTCGTCCACACGGATCTCAAGTGGCGCAATATCCTGGTGAACGTCGACGGACTGCCGCGCGTCTACCTGATCGATTGCCCGTCCGGCCGCAAGGTGCCGGGGCCGTTGCTGGAGCGCGGCATCATCAAGGACCTGGCCTGCCTGGATAAGGTCGCGAAGTACACGATCAGCCGTACGCAGCGGCTGCGGTTTTACCTGATGTACGCCAATCGGCGCCGTACCACGCCCGAGGACCGGGTTCGCATCGCCAAGATTCTGCGTTTCTTTGCAGGCCGTGAATGAATGAATCGTGGTGGATCCATCCGGACTGGAACGCGTGCCTGAACGCATCCGGACTGACCGATTTTGAGAGTGCCTGGCAGGCCTGTGTTCAGCCCGAGGACGAGGTGAATCGCCGTGCCGGTGGCTGGGGTGCTGTGCATCGCGTGGCCGTGGCCGACGCGCCGGGCGGTAGCGAGGCCATCTATCTGAAGCAGCAGCATAATTTTCGGACGCGCAATGTCCGCCGGCCGTGGCGCGACGAGCCGGTCGCGGCCCGCGAGCGGCACAACCTGCTGGCATTTGCCAGCGATGGGTTGCCAGTGCCGCAACTGGTCTGCTTTGGCGAGCAGGAACGGGACGGTCAGCCCTGTGCCCTGCTGGCCACGGCCGAACTGACAGGCTACCGGCCCCTCG
>JBFJWR010000003.1:0-28432 GCA_041623535.1 Pseudomonadales bacterium | reverse complement strand
TTCCGGCTGTTCCCGGTGATCTCGCGCAGTTCAACGGCCTCGTACAAGGGCACGCAGGTCAACACCCGGCAGGTCAGCGAGGAACTGGGCGCGCGTTACATCGTCGAAGGGAACGTCCGCAAATCGGGCAACCGCATTCGTATCACGGTTTCGCTGGCTGACGGCACGACCGGACACCAGATGCACTCTGAGCGCTACGAGTGCGAGGAAGGCAACCTGTTTGCCCTGCAGGACCAGATCGTCCTGACCCTGGTGGGCGTCATCCAGCCCATCGTCGGTCTCGCCGAACGGCAACGCGCCATGGCCAAGCCGACCACCGACCTCGACGCCTGGGACTGCCTGCAGCGCGCCTCCAGCCATATCTACGACATACACGCCAAGGCCGACATCGACCAGGCCCTGGACCTGCTGTTGCAGGCACTGGAGCGCGATCCGAGCTTCACCACGGCCAAGGCCCTGGAAGCCGAGTGTTATTCGCTCTACGTGGTCTTCCAGTGGGCGGATGACCCGGAAGCCATGCTGCGCAAGGCCGTGCAGACGGCCGAGCAGGCGATTTCACTGGGGCCGAATGACCCGACCGCGCATGTGGCCCTGGGACGGGCCTGCTCTCTGAGCAAGGAAATCGCGCGCGGTATGCAGGCATTCAACCGCGCCATAGAACTGAACCCCAGCATGACCCTGGCTTACCAGGGGGTGGCCTTCGCCATCGTGACCGAGGACCCGGAAGAATCCATAGAGATCATCAACAAGATTCTGCGCCTGTCGCCACGCGACCCGCTGCGGCACATTTTTTACCACCAGATCGCCGTCGCCCACCTCCTGCTGGAACGCTACGAACAGGTGGAGGAATGGGAACTGAAGGCCATATCCCTGAAACCGGACATGCCACAGAACTACCGGATCCTGGCTGCGGCCTACGGCTACATGGGCGAAACCGGGAAAGCACGGGCCAACCTGGAAAAAATGCTCGAGATGGCGCCCCAGTTCACGCTGTCCAGTTACCGCGCCACCAACTCGGAGAAACTGACCCGGGTCTGCGAGGAAGGCTGGCGCCTGGCTGATTGGGAATTCCCCGCCAGCTAGGCGGCAGGACGCACGTGAAACACTCCGACTGGACCGACACGCTGGCAGCACTCTGGCGCGGCCGACGCGAAACCCTGCGCCCGGTCCGGCGCCTGGACCCGGTCACGCTTGCCGACCTCTACGGCATTGAGCGGCAGAAAACCGCGCTGACACGCAACGTCGAACGCTTCCTGGCCGGCAGGCCCCATAACAACGTCCTGCTCTGGGGCTCCCGTGGCACCGGCAAATCGTCCCTGATCAAAGCCGTGCTCAATCATTACGGCAAGCAGGATCTGCGCCTGATCGAGGTCGACCGCGACGAACTGGCCGACCTGCCGGAAATTCTCGACCAGGTCGGCGACCTCGGTTACCGGTTCCTGCTGTTCTGCGATGATCTCTCCTTCGATTCAGGCGAACATGGCTACCGGGCCCTCAAGAGCGCGCTGGAAGGATCCATCGAAGCGCCACCGGAGAACATCATGGTGTGCGCCACCTCCAACCGTCGCCACCTGCTGCCGGAATCCATGCGCGACAATCTCGACACCACGATAGAGGATGGCGAACTGCACTATTCCGATGCCGTGGAGGAAAAGCTCTCGCTTTCCGAGCGGTTCGGGCTGCGGCTCGCTTTCCATCCCTTCGGCCAGCAGCAGTACCTGGACGTGGTGCGCCAGTTATCCGGCCAGCCACTCGTTCCCGGCGGTACCGACTACCTGGACGCGCTGCGATTTGCCCGCGGACAGGCCTCCTTCAGCGGCCGCGCCGCCCGGCAGTTTGTCCATGGCTACTATTGAATTCGAACAGGTCCAGCCCGCCGGGCTGTTCCGGCGCCTGGCTGCCATGCTCTACGACGGCATGCTGCTGCTGGCCCTGTGGTTCATCCTGGGCTGGATCGCCGTGTATTTTTATGGCGGTGTCGCGGCCCCGGCGCCGCTGATGCAGTTCCTCTGCTTCACCAGCGCCATGCTCTTCTTTGTCGGTTTCTGGATGCGGGACGGCCGCACGCTGGGCATGCTCGCCTGGCGACTGCAGCTGGTGCCACAGCGCGGTGAGGTGATGACCCTGCGCATGGCCATGTTCCGGCTGCTTGGCGGCATCCTGTCGCTCGGTTTTTTCGGACTGGGAATTTTCTGGATGCTCTGGGACCCCGAGAAAAGGATGTGGCACGATATACTTTCCAACACCCGGATCATCCTGCGCCCGCGCGGACAGGCCTGGTCCTGAAACGTCCCCGCGAGGTGGCCCCGTGAAGCTGCGAGACCTGGAAAAGAAAGCCTTCAACACGCTGATTCAGTTTACCCATCGCATCACTGAAAACCCGCAGCTGGACCCGGTCGGGCGCCCCGTGATGCGGACCCTGGGCTGGATCAACCTGCGGGTCAAAAAAGCGCGACATCCCGAGAAAGTCGAAGATCTTGGCCGCGAATGGCAGCGCATGTTCCCCAGCCGCAAGATGGTGCCGATCACGGATGTCACCGAAGATACCGTGTATGCCGAGATTCACAGTCCCTGCCCGTACCGTGGCAGCGGCAACGTGGAAGGCTGCTATCGCATGATGGAATACGACCGCCGCATGCTGGAGGAAATCGGCGGAGAATTCGTTGTGTTGCGGTCGCAGGCCGAACCAGGCGTCACGACCTGCCGGGTCGCCATACGCCGGCGTGGTGCCGACACCACAGACCTGGTTCCGGCACACCTGAAGCAGGCTTCGACCTGAGAACGCTTCCGGACCCGCCGGGACGGCAGCGGCCCTAACCGGACTTACGCAGCAGCAACAGCCCGATGCCCAGGCACACGGCAATGGGCGCCAGCACCGCGACAATCGGCGGGAAGCCAAACACCAGGCTGGATGGCCCCAGCAGGTCCTGGCTGTACATGAATACCAGGCCGATAATGACGCCCATGAAAATCCGGAAGCCCATGGTGCCGTCGCGCAATGGGCCGAAAATGAAGGACACACCGACCAGCACCAGCGACAGTGTTGCCAGCGGCAGCATCATCTTGGACCAGAAGGCCAGCCAGTAGCTCTTGGACTCCAGCCCCTGTGCCTCGCGGTAGCGGGCGTATTTGTAGAGCCCGTTCATCGACAGGTGATCGGGGTCTACAAACAGCACATCCAGCAGGCGTGGCGTCAGCTCGGTATCCCAGGGTCGCGTGCGGGCCTCGATCAGCTTGTTCCCATAACGGTCATGGCGGGATTCCACCACGTCTTCCAGCGTCCATTGCTGGTCGCCGTACAGCGCCCGCTTGGCAAACACCATGGCCTGCAGGTTATTGGATGCATCGAACTGGTAGAAGGTGATGCCATGCAGCACCCCGTTGGTTTCGGCGGCCGCGAAGTGCATGAACTGATCGCCCTCGCGATACCAGTGCCCATAGCGCGAGGTCTTCATGGCCTCGCCACTGCGGGCCAGTTCCCGGCGTGTTTCTGCCATTTTGTCGGCAAACGGCGAGACAAACTCGCCGATCAGCACCGCCGCCACCACCAGCACCAGCGTCGGCTGCATCACCGACCAGGTAATACGCCGGATGGAAGTACCCGCAGCCCGCATCACTACCAGTTCACTGCGCGTCGCCAGCGAACCCAGTCCAATCAGGCAACCAACCAGCGCGGCAATCGGCACGAACTCGTAGATGCGTCCCGGCAGGCGTAACAGGATGTACTGGATCACCTGCGGAAACTGGTAGTCCCGCTCGGTTTCGTTGAGTTCGGCAATAAACTGGAAGATGAAGTCGAGGCCAACGATGACCAGCGCCACCATGCCCATGGCCGCCAGTACGGTGGAACCGATATAGCGATCCAGCGTGCGCACCAGGATCATGATGCACCTCCGTCGGCTTCCGCCGCCGCAGCCTGTTCGCGTTCCAGGCGCGCCTCGCCCCGGCGGAACAGGTGCTGCTGCCAGGCCTCTTCACCATAGAGCAGACCCAGCCCGACCCCGGCAAACAGGACATGAACCACCCAGACCCCGGGAAATGCACCCAGGCTGCCTTTCTCGATGCTGTCCCGTGCCCAGATCAGCATGCCGATATACAGGATGTACAGCATGATGGCCGGCACCAGTTTGAAGAACCGCCCCTGGCGCGGATTCACCCTGCTGAGCGGCACTGCGATCATGACGACGATGGGCACCAGCAACGGCAGGGACAGCCGCCACTGCAACTCGGCAACTTCCGACTTCTTGGTGGACCCCCACAGTTCACGCGAGGGCACGGCCTCGAGTTTGCGACGACGCTGACTGACCACCGGCTCGGCGATTTTTACGCCGTACTCCTCGAAGCGGGTGACCCGAAAATCGAGATGACCCGGCGTGCCTTCGTAGCGGCGACCATTTTCCAGCAACAGGAAACGACTGCCCGTGGCGTCGTCGATAAACTGGGTTCCGGACGTGGCAATCAGGATGATGTGATGCACCCGGCCGGCCTCGCCGAGGCGACGCTCGGAGATAAACACGTTGGTCAGCTTCTTGCGGTCGCGGGACAGGTCTTCGGTGTAGGTCACCCGGGCGCCGCCGCTCAGGGTCTGGAAGCGACCCGGCGCCAGCATGTCGAACTCGGTGAGGGATTTCTGCTCCATGAGCACATCCTCGACCTTCTGCGCACCCCAGGGACTCAGCCAGATGCCGGTCCATGCCACCAGGCCGCCAATCAGGACCGACATGGCCAGCGTGACGCCCAGCAACTGGGTCGTGCTGTAGCCACAGGCAGTCAGGACCGTCATTTCGCTGTCCATGTACATGCGCCCGTAGGCCAGCAGAATGCCCAGGAACAGCGCCAGCGGCAGGATCAGCTCAAGGAAATTGGGCAGGCGGTAGCCGATCAGCATGAACAGCACATCGGCAGACAGATCACCGGCCGCCACCTCGGCCAGGTACTTCACGAAGCGCCCGCTCATGGTGATCAGCAGCAGTACCACGCAGACGGCAGCCAGGGTCGTCAGGACTTCGCGGGAAAGGTAGCGAAAAATGATCAAACGTCAGGCCTCGTGAACCGTTGTGGCGATGCAAGTCATCGGACTATCCCTTAGACTAGCGACGAATAGTACGCTCGTCCGTCCCTAAGTATCGGCAAGAATCAACAATCTGTCTGGCAAGGTAAGCATGGAATTAAATCTCAGATCCAGTGATGCGGCAAAATCAGGCACTCAGTGCCTGATTATCGGTGTTCTCGACGGCAAGAAACTGCTGCCGACCACCCGGCAAATTGATGACGCCGCCAAGGGCGCGCTCACAGCCATACTGAAATCCGGTGACCTGGGCGACAAGCCCGGCGCAACGCTGCTGCTGCAGGCACAAAGCGGCGTACGTGCCGACCGCCTGCTGCTGGTGCGCCTGGGTGCGGCTGGCAAACTGACCGGTCCGGTATTCGCCAATGCGGTCCGCAGCGCCCTGCGGGCAGCGGCAACCACCGGCGCCCGCGATGCCCTCATCACGCTGGCGGAAGCCAGCGTGAAAGATACCGACCCGGCCTGGCGAGCCCGGCGAATTACCTTCGAGGCCGGCAACCTGGAATACCGCTTTACCGAGTTCAAGAGCAAGAAAGGCAAGGCGCCCAACCTGCGCAAGCTGGGCATACAGTTGCCGGCCGGCGCCAGCCGGTCGCGCCTGAAGGTGGCCGTCGAACAGGGCCAGGCCCTGCAGTCCGGCGTTGCGACCGCGCGCCGACTCGGCGATCTGCCACCCAATGTATGCACGCCCCGCTACCTGGCCACCCAGGCACGCGCACTGGCCACGCGCCACGAAACCGTACGCACCAGGATCCTCGGCGAACGCGAAATGAAACGCCTGGGCATGCATTCACTGCTTTCGGTCAGCAATGGCAGCGCCCGCGAAGCGCAGCTGATCATCATGGAGTACCAGGGCGGCAAGAAGGGCCAGAAACCGGAAGTGCTGGTCGGCAAGGGCATCACCTTCGACACCGGCGGCATCTCGCTGAAGCCCGGCGCTGCGATGGATGAAATGAAGTACGACATGTGCGGCGCCGCCGCAGTGTTCGGCACCATGACCACCTGCGCCGAACTGGGCATCCCGCTGAACATCATCGGCGTGGTCGCGGCCGCAGAGAACATGCCGTCCGGCACTGCCACCTGCCCCGGCGACATCGTCAAGACGATGTCCGGACAGACGGTCGAAATTCTCAATACCGATGCCGAAGGGCGGCTGGTGCTGTGCGACACACTGACCTACGTGGAGCGTTTCAAGCCGGCCCACGTGATTGATGTCGCCACGCTCACCGGCGCCTGCGTGGTGGCACTGGGCAAGGTCCAGAGTGGCCTGTTCAGCCAGGATGACAATCTTGCTGACCGCCTGCTCAAGGCCGGCCAGACGGCACTGGACCCGGCCTGGCGTATGCCGCTGCAGGATGAATACCAGTCCCTGCTGGACAGCAATTTCGCCGACATGGCCAATATTGGCGGCCCGCACGGCGGCGCCATCACGGCAGCCTGCTTTCTGGCACGGTACACCAAGTCATATTCCTGGGCGCACCTGGATATTGCCGGCGTGGCCTGGCTGTCCGGCGGCGAAAAGGGTGCAACCGGACGACCAGTCAGCCTGCTGACGGAATACCTGCTGTCCCGGGCGGAGACTGCCGCGAAGTGACCAAGGTGGATTTTTACCTGCTGCCCGAAACCGGAGCCGAGGTGCGACTGCGCTTTGCCTGCCGGCTGGTGGAGCAGATATACCGCCGCCGTTCACACAAGGTGTACGTGCATGCGGAAGACGAGCGCATGGCCCATGAACTGGACGAGCGTCTCTGGTCAGAGCGCGAGCACAGCTTTCTGCCGCACCACCTGGTGGGCGACGGACCGGAACCGGCACCGCCGATCCAGGTCGGCTTCGGCGAACCGCCCGTACACCGCGACATCCTGATCAATCTCGCCACGCAGATACCGGAATTTTTCAGCCAGTTTTCGCGGGTGGCGGAAATTGTCGACGAGCGGACGGAGGTCAAGGAACTGCTGCGCACCCATTACCGGTATTATCGCGACCGCGGTTACCACATTGATACGCACCCCATGTGACCACTGGTTCTGACCCATGAATGACCCACTCACACTGCTTCGCCGCTTCATCCAGGCTCCGGTCGCAGAGGAAGCTGCGAAATCGGCGGATATCCCGACCCTCACGCAGGTCGCACAACCGCTGGCGCCGGCCGACCAGCCGCCGGCCGGCGCCAGTGAAGAACTGGTGGACCAGATGGTGCGCGAGTACCTGCCGATCATCGAACATGAATTGCGCCGCCGCCTGCGAGAGCGGGCGACCACACAGAAAGACTGAAACAGATGGAAAAAACCTGGCAACCCGCGGAGCGGGAACAGCATTGGTATGCGACCTGGGAAGAGGCCGGATGGTTCGCGCCAGCCGGCGACGGCGATCCCTACTGCATCATGATCCCGCCGCCGAACGTAACCGGCAGCCTGCACATGGGTCATGCATTCCAGGACTCCATCATGGACCTGCTGATCCGCTTCCAGCGCATGCGGGGTTCCCGCACGCTCTGGCAGATGGGGACGGACCACGCCGGGATCGCGACGCAGATGGTCGTGGAGCGGCAACTTGCCGCCCGGGAAATCAAGCGCACGGACATCGGGCGTGACGCTTTCATTGAGAAAATCTGGGAATGGAAAGCGGAATCCGGCGACACCATATCCCGCCAGCTGCGCCGCATGGGCGCCTCGGTGGACTGGTCGCGCGAGCGCTTCACCATGGATTCGGGGTTGTCCAACGCGGTGCGCGAGGTGTTTGTCCGGCTGCACGAGGATGGCCTGATCTATCGCGGCAAGCGGCTGGTGAACTGGGATCCGAAACTGCACACGGCGATTTCCGACCTGGAAGTCGTCTCCGAGGAGGAAAACGGCAAGCTCTGGCACTTTCGCTATCCACTGGCGGATGGCAGCGGTCATGTCGTGGTGGCCACCACCCGCCCGGAAACCATGCTGGGCGACAGCGCCGTGGCGGTGCACCCGGAAGACCTGCGCTACCGGCACCTGGTCGGCCAGCAGGTCAGGCTGCCGCTCTGCAACCGCAACATCCCCATCGTGGCGGATGATTACGTGGATCCCGAGTTCGGCAGCGGCTGCGTGAAGATCACCCCGGCACACGACTTTAATGATTACGAAGTCGGCCAGCGGCATAAGCTGCCCCTGCGCAACATCTTCACCGCGGATGCCACTATCAACGATGAGGCACCGATTGCCTATCGTGGCATGGACCGCTTCGCCGCCCGCGAACAGATCCTGCAGGATCTCGAAGCCGAAGGTCTGATCGAGAAAACCGACGACCACAAGCTCAAGGTGCCACGTGGCGACCGCTCTGGTGTGGTCGTGGAGCCGTACCTGACCGACCAGTGGTACGTGCGTGCGGCACCCCTGGCCGAGGGAGCTATAAAGGCCGTCGAACAGGGCGATATCGAGTTCGTGCCGCGCAACTGGGAAAACACCTATTTCGCCTGGATGCGTGACATCCAGGACTGGTGCATCAGCCGCCAGCTCTGGTGGGGTCACCGGATTCCGGCCTGGTATGACGACCAGGGCGAAGTCTATGTCGGACGCGACGAGGCCGAGGTTCGCAGCAAAAACAATATCGCTGACGACGTGCCGCTGCGGCAGGACGAGGACGTACTCGACACCTGGTTCTCATCGGCACTGTGGACCTTCTCGACACTGGGCTGGCCGGAGGAAACCCCGGAACTGCAGCAGTTTCATCCCACCTCGGTACTGGTCACCGGCTTCGACATCATCTTTTTCTGGGTCGCCCGGATGATCATGATGACGCTCTACCTGCGCAAGCAGGTGCCCTTCCGCCAGGTCTATGTGCATGGCCTGGTGCGCGACGGCGACGGGCAGAAGATGTCCAAGTCCAAGGGCAACGTGCTGGATCCGCTCGACCTGATCGATGGCATCACGCTGGAGGAACTGGTCGAAAAGCGCACCAGCAGCCTCATGCAGCCGCAACTCGCCGGGCGCATCGAGAAATCCACGCGCAGGCATTTTCCGGATGGGATCGCTGCATATGGCACCGATGCGCTGCGGTTTACGTTTTACTCACTGGCTTCCACGGGCCGTGACATCAAGTTTGATATGGGCCGCATGGAAGGCTATCGCAACTTCTGCAACAAGCTGTGGAATGCCTCCCGCTACGTGCTGATGAACGTCGAGGGGGAAGACTGCGGCCTGCAGTCCGAATACGAACTGGGCCTGGCTGAAAAATGGATCATCACCCGCCTGCAGGAAGCCGAAGAGAAAATCATCGAGGGCATGCGCACCTACCGCTTCGATATTGCATCGCGCGCGCTCTACGAGTTTGTCTGGCATGAGTACTGTGACTGGTACCTGGAACTCAGCAAGTCGACGCTGAATGAAGACGCGGCCAGTCCGGCGCTCAAGACCGGCACCCGGCGCACACTGGTGCAGGTGCTCGAGGCCATCCTCCGCCTGGCACATCCCTTTATCCCGTTCATTACCGAGGAAATCTGGCAATCGGTAAAAACCGCGGCCGGCAAGTCCGGGCCCAGCATCATGCTGGAGCCCTACCCCGAACCCGACCCCGAGCGCATGTATGAACAGGCGGCGCATGACCTGGAATGGGTACGCCGTATCGTCATTGCCGCGCGCAACATTCGCGGCGAAATGGACATCTCGCTGGCCCGCAAGATACCGCTGTTGCTGCGCGGCGGCACCGAAGAGGATCGCAGCCGCAGCCAGGCCAACCAGGACTTTCTCTGCACCCTGGCCCGGCTGGAGTCGATCCGCTGGCTGGAAGCAGACGAGGAACCGCCGGTCAGCGCCTCGCAGCCGGTGGACGAACTCGAACTGCTGGTACCCATGGCCGGGCTGATTGATCGCGATGCCGAACTGGCCCGACTGGAAAAGCGCCTCGTGAAGCTGGAAAAGAACCTGCAGGGCGTACGGGGCAAGTTGTCGAACCAGCGCTTCATCGACCAGGCACCGCCGGAAGTCGTGACCACCGAGCGGGAACGACTGGCCGAACTGGAACTGCACCAACAACGAATCCAGGTGCAGCTAGACATGATCCGCGACCTGTAACGCGCCCGGACACATGCTGCAAACTCTGCGCCAGAAATTCCTGCAGCCTTCAGTCAGCGGACGCCTGCTGACCGTATTTCTGCTGCTGGCAGGCTTCATGGTGCTCACAGCCAGCGGCGCATTTCTGTGGGCCGGCAGCGCCGCCTATCGCCAGGCCTTTCTGCCCGCCGAAATGACCCTGATCGCCAACCTGGTTGGCCAGAAACCCATGGTCGAAGCAGTGACCGGGGATCCCAAGCGCGGCGCCATCATGCTGGGCATCATCGCCGAACATATTCCCGGACTGATCAAGGGCCAGGTACTGGACCCGCGGGAAGAAGTGGTGGCCGAGGTGACCGGCCACCAGCGACCCGGCCGACCCGAGGAGCGGCTCGTGAAGCGCTTCCCCCTGCGGGCTGACGGCGAGCGCCTGGGCGCGCTGGTGCTGACGGTGGAACCCCGCCTGCCCGATGTGTACCTGCGCGGCGCACTGGGCGTCTCCATCGTGGTCATCATCCTGTTCGCCGTACTGATCCGCATGTTTCTGAGCCACGTGAACCGCACGCTGATCAACCCGATCAATTCACTCATTCACACGGCGCGCACCATCTCGACGCAGAAGGATTACAGCATACGGGCGGTCAAGATGGCCGATGATGAACTGGGCAGCCTGACAGAATCGTTCAACAATATGATCCGCCGCGTGGAAGCCCGCGAGCGACTGCTGAACTCCTCGCGCGAGAAAGCCGAAAGCGCGACCGAGGCCGCCCAGTACCTCGCGGAGGAAACCCGCCGTGCCAATGCCAAGCTGGAAACCGAAGTGCATGAGCGTGCGCAGGCGGAACGGGCGCTGACCGATTTCAAGAATTACTTGGTAAACATCATCAATTCCATGCCCTCGGTGCTCATCACGGTGGACGGCAACCTGACGGTCACGCAGTGGAACCGTGAGGCCACCCACGTCTCCGGCACCGCCACCGGGGATGCCATGTACTCGCGTATCGACCAGGCATTTCCGTCGCTGGCCGGATTCCTCGAGTACATCAAGCTGGCGCTGAACGAACGACAGATGCACAAGGTGGAGAATGTTCCACAGCGCATCGGCAACGAGAATCACAATTACGACATCGTGATCTACCCGCTCAGCGACACCGGCTACCCGGGCGCGGTTATCCGCATGGATGACGTCACCGATCGCATCCAGCTGCAGGAAATGATGGTACAGACCGAGAAGATGATGTCCGTGGGTGGTCTCGCGGCGGGCATGGCGCACGAAATCAACAACCCACTCGGCGCCATTCTGCACAGCACCCAGAACATCCGCCGACGCCTGTCACCGGACCTGCCGCGGAATACCGAACTGGCCTATCGCTGCGGCACCAACCTGAACATCATCCGCGACTACCTGGAACAGCAACACATACTCAAGTTCCTGGAGAACATCCAGGATGCCGGCGAGCGGGCTGCAAAAATCGTTTCCAACATGCTGCAGTTCAGCCGCCACAGCGACAAGACGCTTTCGAGCAACAACCTGGGCGAACTGCTGGAGCGCTCCATTGAAATTGCCCGCAGCGACCTCAACCTGCAATCGGAACTGATGCTCGGCAACATACAACTGGTAACCAACCTGCAGCCCGATGTCCTGGTGCCGTGCATGCCCAGTGAAATCGAGCAGGTGATGCTCAACCTGATCAAGAACGGCATACAGGCGATCCGCGAGAAAGAGAACAGCGACGAACCGGGCCAGCTACGCATTGAGTGCACACGGACCGACAGCCACGGCATCATCATCGTCGAGGACAACGGCATCGGCATGAACGAAGAGATCCGCAAACGCATCTTCGAGCCGTTCTTTACCACCAAGGACGTCGGCAACGGCACCGGGCTGGGACTGTCCGTTTCCTACTTCATCATCTGCACCAATCATCGCGGCCAGATGGAAGCGCATTCGGAACCCGGAAAGGGGACGCGCTTCACCATACGCCTGCCGGTGCTGCAGGACCCGCGCCTCAGCGGTACCGGCCAGTAACCAGCTGTTGACACTTCTCCCGCTTGCCCCGAGACTGCGCGCACCTCATCGCAGGTGACAGGGAAGACGGTGTGAATCCGTCACTGCCCCCGCAACGGTAAGCAGGGAATGGCCATATCAGGCTGTTCCGGCGAAGCACGCCACCCGGAACGACTCCGGGGAAGGCATCGCCCATCAGTGCTTTTTGCATTGATGCCGCAAGTCCGGATACCGGCCTGGATGAGCTTAATGAACGTTGCGGTGGGCCACGTTCGCTGGCTTATCCAGGCGATTTTTCCTGGCTCCGAGCTGTCTCCCTGCCCCGCTGCCACGTCCACCATGAATGTCACGGGGACCTGACCTATGCGATCGATCAGTGTATTACTGCTGGTTTTTTCTGTTTTCGCCTCCGCTGCGGAGCATACCGACGATCTGATGGAGATCGTTGTCACTGCAGGACGGATTGACCATCCTGCCGCCCGCCTCCCTGCCAACTACCGGGTGATTTCCCGCCAGGAAATCAGCGACAGCGGCGCCAGTTCTGTCAGTGACATTCTGCAGACAGCGGCCGGCGTGCAGGTGGCAGACCAGTTCGGCGATGGCAGCCGGGCAGCCGTTTCCATGCGCGGATTCGGCAGCAATGCCCACAGCAACACCCTGATCCTGCTGAATGGTCGCAAGCTCAATAATGCACTGGACATTGCACCTGCCCAGCTGACCTCGTTGCAGCTCGAGGAAATCGAACGAATAGAAATCGTGCATGGCAGTGCCGGCGTGCTGTATGGCGAGAATGCCGTGGGCGGGGTGATCAACATCGTGACGCGCCCGATCCGAAATGAATTGCTGGAAGTCAGCGTCGAGACCGGCAGTTACGACCGCGAGGCCGGCGCGGTGCGCCTGCATCGGCGGCTACAGCCAGGCCTGCGCCTGCGCCTGCATGCCAGCTCGCTGGATACCGACAACTACCGGGTTCGGAACCGGCGCAAGGATAGCCAGTTTGGTGGCGGTCTCGACTTCGAAACCGGCGCACACCGGCTGTACGCCGAATGGAACCGCCAGGATGAAGACCTGCAATTACCCGGCGCACTGTTTGTTGCCCGCAGGGACCAGGACCGTCGCCAGCCGGATAACTACATCAGCCACGTTGATACCGACTCGGACTCTGCCCGTGCCGGCTGGCACTATGCACCTGCCAGCGGACTTCTCACCGAGGTGGATTTCACCTGGCGCGATGACGATGCCAGCGGCCAGCTCAACTTCGGTGGCCCCTGCAGCTTCACCCAGGCCCGGACCCAATGGGCATTTGCACCGAGAATGTCGGTTGAACTTCCCACGGAGAACGGCAAGGGGCTGTTCACGGCTGGCTGGGACCGGGAACTCGCCGACTACCAGATCAGCACCGCATGCATAGGTGACCAGTTTGCCGAGCAGGAGATGGATGCACTGTACCTGCAGCTGCAATGGCCCCTGACCAGCCAGCTCGACCTCGTAACCGGCCTGCGCAAAGTCTGGGTACAGACCCACCTGCGGGACACGTCCGTGGCCGGCCCCGCTTTCGCCATCTTTCCGGCCCGCACCCGGTTCTCTGATGAAGGCGACGTGCATGACCTTGGGATTGAGTACCACCCTTCCGAAGAAGAACGCTTTTACCTGCGTCGTGCTGAGAATTTCCGCTTTGGCAAGGTGGATGAACACACCAACCAGTTCGGTGTCGCCAATGTGCAGCCACTGCGTACCCAAACCGGCAGCTCCTGGGAAGGCGGCATGCAACTGCGGAAAAGCTGGGGCCAGTTGGGACTGTCCGCCTACAGGTTGCACCTCAAAAACGAGATCGCCTACGACTCGATCCGCTTCATCAATCGCAATCTTGAGCCCACCAGTCGCATCGGCTGGCAGCTGGACTACGACCGGCCGCTGACCAGTCGTATCGATGTAAGACTGTCACAGGCCTACGTCAACGCACGCTTCCGGTCCGGCGCCAATGAAGGGCAACGAATTCCGTTCGTCGCACAGCGTCATTTCACCGTGGGCCTGACCGGCAGGATCACCGCCAGGCTGCGCAGCGGACTGGAGTACCAGCGCATCAGCGACCGCAATCCTGCCAGCGACGACGCCAATCAGTTTGCCGAGATCAAGGGGCATGAGCGCACCGACCTGTTCCTGAACTGGGAACACAAACAGGTCGAGGTCAATTTTCGCCTGAATAACGCACTGAACGAGGATTATGATTCTTTCGGCACCGCCGCCTTCAACCTGGCCACGTTCGCAACGGAAACCGCGTTTTACCCGGCTCCGGAACGAAACCTGGCTATACGTTTCAGCTGGCGGATGTAATGCGCTTTTCTGAGGCTGTGCTCAGGCCTTGAAGGTATCGGCCAGCGCCCGCAGCCGATGGGTGATCTCGGTCAGGTTCTGACTGGACTGCGCAGTACGCGCGGTGGACTGCTGGGTGGTTTGCCCGGCGTCGTTGATCGAATGAATCTTGTGGTCAATCTCGGTGACCTGCTCGCGCTGGTCGGCCGCAGCGCGCGCAATCTCGCCGATCATTTCGACAATCCGCTTCACGGCCTGGTCAATATTGGCCAGGGCTTCACCAAGTTCTTCCGAGTGCTGCACGGTCTTGTGGGTCAGCTTGCGGCTGGCCTCCATCGAAGCCACGGTATTCTCAACACCCCCATGCAGGGTACCTATCATCTTGGCGATCTCCTGCGTGGACTCCTGGGTCCGTTGCGCCAGGATGCGCACTTCATCGGCCACCACTGCGAAACCACGCCCCTGCTCGCCGGCGCGCGCTGCCTCGATGGCTGCATTTAATGCCAGCAGGTTGGTCTGCTCGGCGATGCCCTTGATGACATCCAGCACTTTATTGATCTGGTCACTGTGCTGGACAAGATTGTTGATGACCTTTACGGACTCGCCAATGCCGTCTGACAGGCTCTGAATGCTGAGGCGCGCTGATTCCACCCGCGCCATGCCGTTATCGGTTTGTTCCTTCGCCTTGTCCGCAGACCCGCGCGCGGCATCGGCCGCTGCATCGATCTGCCGCGCCTGGCGGGACATCGCCTCGGTGGAGGCTCCCACGCGATTGATCTCTGACAACTGCTGGTGGGTGATCGCCGAACTTTCATTGGCAATTCCGGAAACCTCCCCTGCCTGCTGCTCCACCTGCAGTACCGACTGCTGCACCTGCTGAACCAGTTCCTGCACCCGGGAGGTCATGGCGTTGAACTCCTCCGCCAGGGTGCCCAGTTCATCCCGGCTACGCGGCTTCACGCGGGTTTGCAGATCGCCCTCGGCGATCGCCCGGGCGGACGCCAGCAACTGGCGCACGGTCAGGCGCATGGACATGAAAAAACCGGCGTAGAGCCAGGCAATCAGCAGCACCACCGAGACCAGCACGCAACCGATAATCAGAATCCGGCGCTCCTGGGCCTGGAGCATGGTCTGCAGGCGCTGATCCATGATCGGCAGGGACACCTTGCTGACTTTCTCCAGCCGGTCTATCAGCACCGATGCCTCACGGAAAAAATCCTGCCAGGGATAGTCCAGCGAACCCGCCAGCACGGTATGTTCCTCGAGGAGGGTCTGCATATCCTCAAACACCGGCACCGCTTCCTTGCCAGCAACCAGCACCGACGAACCGGCGGGCACCTGGGCACTGGTCAGCGAGACAAGTTGCTCAAACTGATTGTGCGCCTCGATCAGCCCATCCACCGCGTTATTCAGTTCACGCTCCAGCGGTGAAGTGAGCGACGGCTGTGTCAGCGCGTGGCTGCCATAGGCGCGCGCCAGCCCGAGTCGCGAAGCCAGCCCCGGCAGGCTGCCGGTCACCATGCCGGTCAGGTGCGAGATCAGCGGATCCGGATCACGGGCCAGCCCGGACATCTGCACCACTGTATGCAGTTTGCGCTGCACCAGTTTCACGAAATCCTCGTAATAGGCGAAGTTGTTCTTCAGATAGCCGAAAGTACCAACAGCCTCGCTGACCTGCTTCCACTTTTTCACCACGGCCATCATATTCTTGTCGATCTCTTCGCGATTCCGGCCGCTGAACTCCATGCCACGAATTTCTTCGATATGAGCGTTCACGAGATTCGCGTTGGCAGTGACCAGTTGCCGGACTTCCTCAACCTCGTGATAGGTGTATACCAGTCGCACATCGCGGTAGGCGCCCGCCGCATGCACCAGTTTCAACGCGCTGGTCAGCACCTGCACACCAGCGCGTTCATCGCGGATACGCTGCGCTTCGGTAAGTGCCTGGTCGAGCACCAGCCAGCCGGTTGCCATCAACGGCACCAGGAAAATAAGACTGATCAACCCGAACTTGCCGGTGAAGGTCAGCTGGTTCATCAGGTGGATGGATGGGCCGAGCAGCATTCTCATTGGCATGATTCCCCGTCGCTCAGAGCAGCAGGTGACGAATGTCACCAAGCAACCGGGACAATGTAGTTACAAAACGTGCCGCCAGCGCACCATCAATGACGCGATGGTCGTAGGACAGGCACAAGGGCAGCATCAGGCGGGGTTCGAACTCCTTGCCGTTGTATACCGGCTGCATGCTCGACTTGGACACCCCGAGGATGGCCACTTCGGGCGCGTTCACGATCGGCGTGAACGCGGTTCCGCCGATCCCGCCAAGGCTGGAGATACTGAAACATGCACCCTGCATATCAGTTGGGGACAAACGCTTGTTGCGCGCTTTCTCGGCCATCTCCCCGCATTCGCGGGCCAGGTCATAGATGCCCTTCGAGGGCACATCACGCAGCACCGGCACCACCAGGCCACCCGGTGTTTCCACTGCCACGCCGATGTGGCAGTAGCGCTTCTGAATCAGCTTTTCGCCGGAGGGATGCAACGAGGTATTGAACCGCTCGTGCTGCGCCAGTGCGCCGGCCACCGCCTTGACGATGAAAGGCAGGAGGGTGAGCTTTACCCCGCCTTCCGGAATATTCGCGTTGTGCGCCTTGCGAAATGCTTCCAGCGCGGTGATATCGGCGTCATCGAACTGGGTCACGTGCGGCACGTGCAGCCAGGCACGATGCAGGTTCTTCGCGCTGAGCTTGTTGATCTTGCTGAGCTCGACCTCTTCCACCGGCCCGAACTTCGAGAAGTCGAACTCCGGCATTTCCGGCAACCCGGCACCACCGGCACCCGCCTCACTGCCACCTGCCAACTGGTCGCGCACGTACTGCTGAATGTCTTCCTTGAGCACGCGGCCCTTGCGGCCCGTGCCCGGCACCTTCTTCAGGTCAACGCCGAACTCACGCGCCAGTCTGCGCACCGCGGGGCCGGCGTGAACGGCCTCACCCGGGGCATAGCTGGCCGGTTTGGAGGGCGTCAGCGGCGCGGCCACAGCGCCGGAACTGGCAGCAGCCTCTGCCACTGGCGCACTGGCTGCCGGCGCGGGTACCGTTGCGGCCGGTTCTTCGGCGATCGGGGCGGCGCCCTCCACTTCCAGTTCTATCAGCACATCGCCTTCGGACACCTTGGCGTCCACGTGCGTAACCAGCTTGAGCACCCGGCCTGCGAACGGGCTGGGAATTTCCATGGACGCCTTGTCTGATTCCAGCACCGCGATGGAATCCTCGGCAGCGATCTCATCGCCTTCGGCGACGCACACTTCGATGACGCTGACACCTTCGCCACCGCCAATATCAGGCACGCGAACCAGTTCCACGGACTTGCTGGCCGGCGCTGCGCCCGCCGCCGGCGGCTCATCATCAGCGGGCACCGAGGGTTCTTCGATGGTGGCTTGCTGAATGTCATTCAGGGTGGTCGGCACGCTGTCGGCAGCGTCGGTTTCCAGCACCAGGATGTCGTGACCCTCGGCCACCTTGTCGCCCACCGACACGTTGACTGTTTTCACGCGCCCGGCACCAGGGGACGGGATCTCCATGGAGGCCTTGTCAGACTCCAGGACAATCAGCGACTGCTCGGGCACAACTTCGTCGCCCGCCGCAACCAGCACCTCGATGACTTCGACCTCATCGGCGCCGATGTCGGGCACCTTGACCTGCTCAACGCCCACTATAGGTTTTCCTCGTAATTTCCTTGGCTCAGCTGTACTGCGGGTTCGGCTTGTCGACCTGAATGCCGAACTGCTCGATCGCCTTGCTGACGGTTTGTGCATCGACCGTGCCGCGCTCGTGCAGCACTTGCAGCGCGGCCAACACCACGTAATGGCGATCGACCTCGAAAAACTCGCGTAACTTGGCGCGCGAATCACTGCGACCAAACCCGTCGGTACCCAGCACCACGTACTCCTGTGGCACCCAGGCACGAATCTGGTCGGCAAACAGCTTCATGTAGTCGGTCGCGGCAATGACCGGGCAATTGCGATCTGCCAGGCATTCCTCGACGTAGCTGAGGCGCGGTTCCTGTTCCGGATGCAGCATGTTCCAGCGCGCCACATCGTGACCATCGCGCGCCAGCAGGTTGAAACTGGTCACGCTCCAGACATCCACATCCACGTTGAATTCACCGCGCAGGATGATGGCGGCCTCGCGCACCTCGCGCAGGATGGCGCCACAACCCAGCAGCTGTACACGAGGCTCCAGCCCCTCGTCGTCCTGCTCCAGTAGGTACATGCCGCGACGGATACCCTCTTCCACACCTTCGGGCATGGCCGGATGGCTGTAGTTTTCGTTCAGCGTGGTGATGTAATAGAAAACGCTCTCTTTTTCCTGGTACATGCGGCGCAGGCCGTCCTGCACGATGACCGCCATCTCGTAGGCATACGTGGGGTCGTAGCTGATACAGTTGGGGATGGTCTGCGCCAGGATATGACTATGCCCGTCCTGGTGCTGCAGGCCTTCGCCGTTCAGGGTGGTACGCCCCGACGTGCCGCCCAGCAGGAAGCCGCGGGCGCGCATATCGCCGGCTGCCCAGGCCAGGTCGCCGATGCGCTGGAAGCCAAACATCGAGTAAAAGATGTAGAACGGAATCATCGCGTAATTGTGCGAACTGTAACTGGTGGCTGCCGCCATCCAGGACGACATGGCGCCGGCCTCGTTGATGCCTTCCTGCAATACCTGTCCTTCCTGGCTTTCCCGGTAGAACATCATCTGGCTGGCGTCTTCCGGTTCGTACAACTGGCCGACAGACGAGTAGATACCCAGTTGGCGGAACATGCCCTCCATGCCAAAGGTGCGCGCTTCGTCCGGAATAATGGGAACAATGCGTTTGCCCAACTGCTTGTCTTTCAGCAGAGTCGATAACAGGCGCACGAACGCCATGGTGGTGGAAATCTCGCGCTCGCCACTGCCCTTGAGATGCGCATCGAACGTGCTGAGGTCCGGCACCGGCAGCGCGTCGAAGTCATTGCGCCGCCTGGGCATGGAACCGCCCAGGCGGCTGCGCAGTTCGCGCATGTAGGATATTTCCGGGCTGTTTTCCGGCGGTCGGTAATAGGGAATCTTTTCCAGTTCATCATCCGACAGCGGAATGCTGAAACGGTCGCGGAATTTCTTCATCGAGTCCACGGTCATTTTCTTGACCTGGTGACTGATGTTCAGCGCCTCTCCTGACTCGCCCATGCCGTAGCCTTTCACCGTCTTGGCCAGGATCACGGTCGGCTGGCCCCGGTGACGAACCGCGGCGTGATAGGCGGCATAGACCTTGTGCGGGTCATGGCCGCCACGATTGAGGTTCCAGATATCCTTGTCGGACATCTTCTCGACCAGCTTGGCGGTTTCCGGGTACTTGCCGAAGAATTTTTCGCGGGTAAAGCCGCCCGGCTTGCTCTTGTAGGTCTGGTACTCGCCGTCCACCACTTCGTCCATGCGACGGCGCAGCATGCCGCTCGTATCGCGTTCGAGCAGCGGATCCCAAAGGCGTCCCCAGACCACTTTAATCACGTTCCAACCGGCCCCGCGGAACGCACCCTCGAGTTCCTGGATGATCTTGCCGTTGCCGCGCACCGGGCCATCAAGGCGCTGCAGGTTGCAGTTGATGACGAACACCAGGTTGTCCAGGTGCTCGCGCCCGGCCATGTTGATGGCGCCCAGTGATTCCGGCTCGTCGCATTCGCCATCGCCCAGGAAGGCCCAGACCTTGCGATTGCCCATCTCGACCAGCCCGCGATGGTGCAGGTAACGCATAAAGCGCGCCTGGTAGATCGCCTGCAGGGGCCCAAGCCCCATGGAAACCGTCGGAAACTGCCAGTAATCCGGCATCAGCCACGGGTGCGGATAGGAAGTCAGGCCCTTCCCGTCGACGTCGCGCCGGAAGCGGTCCATGTCCTCTTCACTGAAACGGCCTTCCAGGAAGGAACGCGAATAGAAACCCGGTGCCACGTGACCCTGCACGTAGAGCAGGTCGCCCTCGTTCTTCTCGGAGGGCGCACGCCAGAAATAGTTGAAACCGATATCGTAGAGCATGGCGCTGGACTGGAAACTGGCGATGTGGCCGCCGAGGTCATCTCCGCCCTTATTGGCACGCAGCACCATGGCCAGCGCGTTCCAGCGCACCAGCGAACGGATGCGCCGGTCCATGAACAGGTCGCCCGGCAGCGGGGCCTCGTCCTTGGTATGAATGGTATTGCGGTACGGCGTGGTGATTGCGCTGGGCAGGCCCACCCCGTAGCGGGTGGCTTTCTCCATCAGGCGGCCGAGGATAAATCCGGCACGGCCGGAGCCCTCGTTATCGATGACCGAGGAAAACGCTTCCAACCACTCCTGGGTTTCCAGCGGATCCTGGTCGTCCTGTATGCCATCTGCAGACATGCTGCCCTCCCCTGCGGCCAAAAATGCGGCGGCGACTCAAGGGGGAAGTATAGAAGTGATTACGCAGACCGTAGGGGCGATTCCGTTTCGGCCGGCCACAGCCACGCCGCACCGCGCACACCACTGGCATCGCCATGTTGGGCGGTGCGCAGGGCCACGGCCACCTGGTCGGAAAAAACAAAGGGAGCCAGTCTGTCCGCCACACCCTCACAGAGCCCGGGCAGGCGGCTGACCCCGCCACCAAAGACGATGACCTGAGGATCCAGCAGGTTGATCACCCCGGCCAGCGCCGCTGCCAGGTGGGTGCAATAGGCCTGAAAAGCCCGTGTTGCGGCCGGCTCACCGCTGACCAACAGTGGCACCAGTGCTTCACCGCTGTCGATGCCGACGCCCAGGCTGCGTGCCGTGGCCACCAGGCCCGCACCGGACAGCCAGGTTTCCACGCAGTTTTCGCGTCCGCAGTAACAGGGCCGGGGCGGCGCATCCGCCGCCAGCACAAATTGCGGCATGGGGTTGTGGCCCCATTCTCCGCTGTTGCCATCGGCGCCCTGCACCACGCGGCCGGCCACGGTCAGACCGCCACCTACCCCGGTGCCCAGGATCACGGCGAAGACCGGGGAGGCACCCGCCGCCGCACCGTCGCTGGTCTCGGAGATCGCCAGGCAGTCTGCATCATTGGCCATGCGCACCGCTTTGCCGAGCAGGTTTTCGAGATCGCGCTGCAGGTACTGACCGTTGAGGCAGGTCGAGTTGCAGTTTTTCATGCGCCCCGGCTGCAGACGGGAAGCAGACCCCGGGGTGCCCAGTCCCACCGTGCAGGCGGCAGCCACTTCCAGTTCGAGTTTCTGCACCAGGTCAGACAACAGGCGCAAAGTGCCCTGGTAGTCGCCGGCCGGGGTTGGCTCGCGGCGGCGGGCAATCACCTGCCCGGCATGATCCAGCACCACCGCCTCGACCTTGGTGCCACCGAGATCTATGCCGATTCTCATAACACGCGCCGCTGCCGCACGGCATCCAGCACCCGGCAGATGGCCTGCACACCCAGCGCGAGTCGCGGCCCCGGGCGACTGACCCAGTCAGCCGGTATCGTGACGAGATAGCCGTCGCGCACAGCTGGAATGCTGGTGTAGTCCTGCCAGAAACTGCGTAACGAGTCTTCACTGCCGGCCGGCGCACCATACAGAATGACCTGCGGCTGCGCGCGGATCACGGCCTCCAGGCCGACCTGCGGAACGCTCACCGGCACGTCCGCAAACACGTTCTCACCGCCGCAAAGCTGCAGGGCCTCGCCAATCAGGTGCTGGCGATTCACCGTCATCAGCGGCCGTGGCCAGACCTGGTAAAAGACCCGCACCGGGGCAGCCCCGGCATGGTTCCGGCGCATTTCCAGCAGGTGGCGGCGATACGATCCGGCGACCGGTGCCGCAAGATCGGACTTGCCGAGCAGTGTGCCGATCTGCTCTATGGTGCCGGCCACGGTGTCCAGGGATGGTGATTCCGAGCGATGCACGGGAATGCCAAGCTCCTCGATACGCTGTAACAGGGCCGCCGGGTTGCCCGACATCCAGCCCAGCACCAGGTCGGGCTGGCTCTGCAGCAGGGATTCCAGGTTGATCTGCAGGGCGTCACCGAAACGGGGAACACGGCGCGCAGCATCGGGGAAATCAGCATGCTGTACCGTGCCCACCAGCCGCCTGCCCGCACCCACCGCGTACATCACCTCGGCCAGGTGCGGAGTCAGGGCGACCACCCGTTGCGCCGGCTGTGACAGTTGCACCCGGGCGCCGCTATCGTCGGTGACCGCTACCGGGGCGGCCTGCAGCGGAACATCGACCGCGAGCAGGCAGAAGAGCAGCAGCCAGTGCGGCGCAATCGGGCGCGTCATTCAGGACCAGCCGAAGATGGTCGCCAGCGCTACCAGCACCAGCATCAGCATGAGACAGCGGTTGAACAGTTCCTGCAGATCGCCAAATTCGCGCTGCGCCTCGGCCTTGATGCTCTGGTCACCCGTTGTTTCGGCGTCCGAGCCCTCCAGTGCAGCCAGCGCCGCCCGCTCCACCGTGCTGACCGCCGGCACCTGCAGGTTGACGCAGTCTTCCAGCAGGGCGCGCGCCGCGCCGCCGTAGGACCCGACCAGCGCACAACTGCCGGCAAACACCCGGGCCGGAATCCAGCCCAGTGCATTGCGCAACTGCTGCGCCAGGTCCGTGGCCGGACCCGGCTCACCCCTGTTGCCCCACAGGTAAAGAATGACTGAAGCGACCGCACCAAGCGGTCCGATCAGCAGGTACCAGAACACCGGCACAAACAGTCCGTAGAAGATGCGTCCTACGTAGGCGCTGCGCACTGCCTGGTGCAGGGCAATCGAGGTTTCCGGCAGCTGCGTTTCGTGCCGGTCCAGCCAGTCCGCAATGGTGTACCAGGCGGCCTGGTGGTCGCCGCGCAGCCAGTCTGCCAGGTACTCCGCCAGGCGCTGATCGACGCGACCACGGCCCAGTGCATAGAACAGCACCAGCAGCGACAACAACAGTTCCGGCAATCCGTACAGCAGGCCACGCACCAGGTACATCACGACGCCCACGCCGAGCAGGGGCAGCGCCAGTACCAGCAGCACCTGCAGTACCGGCTGTTCCGCCCAGCCAGCAACGCGGGCGCGCAGGGCACGCAGCCATTCGTCCCGATGAAAATGGCGATGCAGATCGCTGAAGCGATCCAGGGCGATAGCCAGGACAATCACCAGGAACTTCATGCTTGCGGCCCTCCCGAGACCTGTTGCAACCGTGCGCGGAAATGCGCCCAGTCGAATCCGACGCCCGGATCGGTCTTGCGACCGGGAGCAATGTCAGAGTGGCCCACGATACGCTCCACCGTGATCGCCGGGTAGCGCTTCATCAGCAGCGCCGCTGTATTCGCCAGCACCTCGTACTGCACGGCCTCAAACGGTGACTGGTCGGTACCTTCCAGTTCGATGCCGATGGAGAAATCATTACAGCGGTCGCGGCCTTCAAAACAGGACACGCCGGCATGCCAGGCGCGCCGGTCAAAGGGCACGAACTGCAGCAGGCTGCCATCGCGCCGGATCAACAGGTGCGCGGAAACCCGCAACGGGGCGATTTCCGCGAACGAGGGGTGGTCCTCGGCGCACAGGCAGTTGGTGAACAGTGATTCCACCTCGTTGCCACCGTAACAGCCCTCCGGCAGGCTGATGCTGTGCACCACCAGCAGATCGACTGCGCAACCCTCTGGACGTTCATCCTGGTTCGGCGAAAGCACCTGCCGGGCACCGGCCAGCCAGCCGTCACCGCAAGCCGGACAAGAATCTGCGGTCGCCTGGTTCACGGTGAAAACACTTCCTGAAAAAGCGTTTCCACGGCCGGCAAGGGCGGCAGCAGGCGCGCATCCCCCGTCTGCAGATGCTCGCGCAGGGTGGCCAGGCACATGGTCTGCTGTTCGACCTGTAATTCATTGAACAGCGCCACGCGATTCTGTGCAGGCACCACCTGCACGACGCGAAAGCGGTGCAGACCGGACGCCGGCGCGACCTGGAATTCCACCCAGTCACCAACCTGTACCGGCTGTTCGGGGGTGGATTCGTTTTCGGCAGACGGGATCCGTGCAGCAGAGAACGCCTTTTGCAGCCATGCCTCGTCCACCGGGCACCAGGAGATGTCCTGCGCGGCACCGCGCTGAAAGACCAGCGGCCCGTGCGCGAAGCGCAGTCCGTGCAGTAATTCGTTCACCTGCGCCGCATCCATGCCGGTCTGTTCCAGGCCGGCGCGCAGGTGGCGCATCAGTTCCACCAGGCCACCCATGATCGCCTGGCGTTCCTTTTCGGGCAGGTCGGCACGCACGCTGTCGAGCAGTTGATCGAGCAGGCGTATCGCCTCGCGCCGCCCCATGCGATCGGTATCGTCGGGGTGCAGGAAAGCGAGCATCAGCACTTCGCTCCAGCCGGCTTCCAGCAGGTTCAGTGCCTCGCGTGGCCAGGAGGCGCCCAGCAACCGTTCTTCGTACAGGCCCCGCACCTGCTTTTCCGCTACACGGACCCTTTCTGCGTCACGGGCATCCCGCTCCAGCGCAGCCAGCCACTCCTGCAACATCGCGGTGCGGCGCTCGCGCTCGACCCGCCATTCCATCCAGACGCCGGGGACACGCTCGGGATACGACGCCAGTGTGGCCTCGCTACGGCGCAATATCGGAGGCAGTGGCGGCACGCCACGCTCCAGCCCCGGCAATACGGCGAGCAGGTCGTCCAGCAACTGCAGGGCACAACCGCCGTCGCGGAACCAACCGGGGGCCAGCAGTCCTGCCGCCAGCAAGGGCATGCGCAGGCGAGCCAGCACCTGGCGTGCCGGGTCGGGCAGGCCTGGTGCAGCGCACAACTGGTGCCAGGCACGCAGAAAACCCTGTGACCATTCGCGGAGATGAGCCGGGATTTCGGCAGTATCCTGGCCGGCCAGTTGCTGCAAGGCAGCCAGTGCGGCATCCGGCGCTACCGGCAGATCGGCCGGCGCCGTGAGCAGCACATCCAGCCAGGCCTGCAATTGCGGATCAGCCGGACCCGCCAGTGACTGGCCTTCTATGGCCTTCAGCAGGGACAGTTGTCCTTCCGGACGCAGGGACTGGCGACAGAGTGCCGCCGCGAGTGCGTGTCGATAGCGGGGCTGCGCAATGAGGGATTCATACTCGGACGCGGCAACGGGGGCCAGTTCATCCAGCCAGTCCAGCGCGCGTGCAGCGTGGTTGCCAACGGCATCGGACGGTGTTGCGCAGGATTTTTCCGGGCTGGCAGCCAGTTCTTCCCAGCAGGCAAAAAAATCATCGACCAGCGCACGGCGTTGATGGCGCAGATCACCGAGCACTTCAAAATACCGATTCTGGCTGGCGCTGGACGTGGCCTGGTCGGCGCGCAGCAGCAAGGCGTCTTCCGCCGAGTCCATGCAGGCCGCCAGTGACTCGCGCAGTCGCTCGGGGGGAACAGACACAGACTCCGGCACGTGCTCCGGCATGGGGCCACCTGCAAACTCATCGGCAATGTCCTGAGTGTATATCACCGGTCGCCTGACAGGCTGCTTCTGACTTCTGAAAGCCCGATCAACAACGCGCTACCATTAGTCCATGCAGGAATCCCAATCGACCCCACCCACCCCCGGCAAAAGCGCCGGCAAGTTCATGCTCTTCGCGGCCTGGATGGGGGTGCTGGGCATCCTGACCATGGTGTTCGGCGACTGGGAGGAAAAACAGATCAATCCCAACCAGTCCCCGGCCAGCTCCCGTTCCTCCGATGGTCGGGTGGAGGTGGTGCTGCAGCGCAACCGCCAGGGCCATTACGTGGCCAACGGCACCATCAACGATGCGCCGGTCACTTTCCTTCTGGATACTGGCGCCACCGACGTGGTGGTGCCGGCCGATATCGCAGAGGCCGCCGGATTGAAGCGCGGCCCGGAAGCCCGGGCGCGCACGGCAGCCGGCGTGGTACGCGTCTGGCATACGCGCATCGACGACCTGCGCCTGGGCGACATCCACCTGCGGGACCTGCCCGCCACTATCAACCCGCACATGGATGGAGTCGGGGTATTGCTGGGCATGAGCGCGCTGCGGCGGGTGGAGTTTCATCAGTCCGGCAGCGAGTTGCGATTGCGCAGTCACTGAACAGGCACAGCCACGCCAAGTATGTAAAATGCGGACTTCTGTCAGGGAGGATGCGCGACCGTGGAACCCGTCGTTGAACTGCTCAGCCAGCTGAATGGCATTGCCTGGGGCCCGGCCATGCTGGCGCTGCTGGGCGGTACCGGTATTTTTCTGACCATACGCCTCGGCTTCCTGCAGTTTCGCAAGCTGGGCTATGGATTCCGCCAGCTGTGGGCGGGTCGCCGCGACACGGATGAAGACGGGGACATCAGCGCCTTCAACGCCCTGATGACCGCCATGGCGGCCACCATCGGCACCGGCAACATTGCCGGGGTCGCCACCGCCATCGCGGCGGGTGGTCCGGGCGCGCTGTTCTGGATGTGGTGTATTGCCCTGATCGGCATGGCGACCAAGTATGCAGAGGCGGTGCTGGCCGTCCGCTTCCGGGAAACCGACGAGTACGGCAACCATGTCGGCGGCCCCATGTATTACATCCGCAACGGCATGGGCGCACGCTGGGCCTGGCTCGGCACCTTGTTCGCCTTCTTTGGCGCCATCGCCGGCTTCGGTATCGGCAACACCGTGCAGGCCAACTCGGTGGCTGACGCCCTGGCCTCCACCTTCGGCATTCAACACTGGATCACCGGCCTGGTGCTGGCCGCACTGGTGGCCGTGGTACTGATTGGCGGCGTGCAGCGCATCGCCCAGGTCGCCGGCAAACTGGTCCCGTTCATGGCGCTGGCCTATGTCGTCTGCGGCTCTGCGATCCTGCTGGTGCACGCGGGAGAGGTTCCCAGCGCACTGGTGCAGATCGTGGAAGCGGCCTTCAATCCCACCGCGCAGGTCGGCGGCTTTGCCGGGGCGACCGTCTGGGCTGCGATCCGCTTTGGCGTGGCACGCGGCGTGTTCTCGAACGAAGCGGGCCTCGGCAGCGCGCCGATTGCGCATGCCGCAGCGAAAACCAATAACCCGGTGCGCCAGGGCACAATCGCGATGCTGGGTACGTTTCTGGACACCATCGTGGTGTGCACCATCACCGGACTGGTCATCGTCGTAACCGGCGCCTGGACCAGCGGCGAAAGCGGCGCATCCCTGTCGTCCATGGCTTTTGCTTACGGCATGCCGGATATCGGCGCCTACGTGGTCAGCATCGGCCTGGTGCTGTTTGCGTTCACCACCCTGCTCGGTTGGAGTTACTACGGTGAACGTTGTGCGGAGTTCCTGTTCGGCGTGCGCGCCATACAGCCGTTCCGCATCCTCTGGGTAGTCGCAGTGCCAATAGGCGCCACCATTTCGCTGGATTTCGTCTGGCTGCTGGCAGATACCCTGAATGCCCTGATGGCCGTGCCCAACCTGATCGCGCTGCTGGCGCTCAGTCCGGTTGTGGTGGCGCTGACGCGGGAGCACTTCTCCCGCACGGCGGACTGATCCCGATGGCCATCGACTTCTTCTCGGGCATTGCCGACACCGTCAAATCAGCACTGGCCGAAGACATTGGCGACGGCGACTGCACCGCGCAACTGGTCCCCGCCGATGCCGAGGTCCACGCCCGCGTCATCACGCGCGAAGACGGCATCCTCTGCGGTCGCCCGTGGTTTGACGAAGTATTCCGGCAGGTGGATGCGCGAATCCGTATCGACTGGAAACTGAATGACGGCGATGAAATGGCTGCCAATGCCGAGCTATGCACCCTGCAGGGTCCGGCACGCAGCCTGCTGACCGGCGAGCGCACGGCGCTGAACTTCCTGCAGACGCTGTCGGGCACCGCGACCATCACGCACACCTGGATGCGCGAACTAGGCGGCACCAAAACCAGGCTGCTCGATACACGCAAAACGCTGCCGGGCCTGCGCCTCGCGCAGAAGTACGCCGTACAGTGCGGCGGCGGCACCAACCATCGCATCGGGCTGTTCGATGCCTACCTGATCAAGGAAAACCATATTGCGGCCTGTGGCTCGATCGCTGCCGCGGTTGAGACCGCGC
>JBFJWR010000002.1:0-29181 GCA_041623535.1 Pseudomonadales bacterium | reverse complement strand
TAGAGGATGGCGGATGGATTTCGGGCGCCGGCTTCCTGCACGATCTGGTTCAACGAGACACCCTGCACGCCGCGTTCGGCCAGCAGTCGCAGCGCGGTTTCCACCAGTCGCTGGCGCGTCTCCTGGCCCTTGCCGGATTTCCCCTCGGCTTTCATGCCGGAATCAGCGACAGGTGTAACTGCCCGCGGCGTGCAACACCCCACCTTCGCCGGTCAATTTCCAGGCGCGGGTTTTCCCGCCGCCGGTTTCCCGCTGTACCTGCAACTTGCCGGAAGGAATCGGCACCGGCCGGGTGAAGCGTGCCGAGAATCCGGAGATTTCTGCATCCCGCGCAAGTACTTCGAAACTGCGCACAAAGCTGCCGAAGCCGTGCAGAATCCTGCCCTTGAACGGCGAGATCCGGGCGACCGGGGTCAGCCAGTGGATCGGGTTGAAATCGCCGGTCAGGATGGCGAAGTCGAGTCCGTCCTGCGGTGCGCAATGCCATGTGCCGACAGTTTCAAAGGTCGGCGCCGGGGCATCCTCACTGGATTCCTGCTTTTTTATACGGCGTCCCAGCGGCACCACGATAATCGAGTCGGCGACCAGTGCGTCCGCATGCAGGCGGGTGCTGGTCGTGACGCGGGTGTGGATGCGCGCCTTGCCGTTCTGTTCTTTCACCGAAACCATCTCGCCGCGTACCTGCAGTTCCTGGTCGATGGGCAGCGGGCCGTTGATCTGCAGGTCGCAGCCCTGATTCAGGCCCCTGCTCAATGGATAGCGGGTCTGCTCGGCGAGGCGCGAAGCCACTGGCAGTGTCCACTGCGGAAAGAGATGGGGTGGTACGAATTCCGGTTCGGTGCTGTCGGCACCCGACCAGAACAGGAAGTGCTCGATCAGCTTGCGGCTTGGTGCTGCCACTGTCAGGCTGATTGAATCGTAAGACTCGGGATTGGATCGCTTCCGGCGAAAGGGCAGCGCGCTTTGCATGCCGATGCGGCCGATCGACTGCAGCATGGGGCCCTGTTGCAGGATCAGATCGATGGGTGCTTTTGCCAGTGCCATGAAGCAGGGTCCTCCGGGAGCTCAAACAGAACAACAATAATACAGTTTTAGTAGGAGTAGGGAAGTTGGTGCACGGCGATAAATCAGGGGCAGCCGGTGAGCCGGATCAGGTGTACTTCCGGGGTCGCCTGCTGACCTGGATTGGCGAGTTGGAGGAACAGGCAGCGACCTCCAGTGCAGCGGGTCAGACCGTGGAACTGGACCAGACCCGGGTGGGCCGCGTATCCCGCATCGATGCCCTGCAGGCGCAGGCCATGTCGCAGGAAACCGAGCGTCGGCGCAGGTTGCAGCTCGTCGAGGCAAAACGGGCGCTGGGCAAGCTGGATCAGGGTGAGTTTGGCTATTGTGAGTCCTGTGATGAATCCATTGCGCGCGGCCGTCTCGAGGCCAACCTGGCGGTGCGTCTTTGCATTCGTTGTGCCGGAAAGGCGGAAAGCGACAAGACCTGAGCGATCGCCTCGAGTCCAGTGATTGCCACTGCCAGTGACTGCGCCGGAGTGCATCCTGTTGATATGCGTGAAAGTTCCTCAATAACATGGGTTTAACGAACGCAGGGTGCGCCGGCGCGCTGATCTCGTCACGCCTGTTGCATGAGCACGGTGAAACCGGGTTGTCGGTGTTATGCTCTAAGATTATGGAATGCCCCTGCTTTGTCTTTGCGCGGCATGCTTTCTCCTGGCGACACCATGCGGATTCGGGAACAGAATGAACACCATCCAGTTGCAGCTTTATATTGCCGGGCGCAGTCCGTACAGCCAGTCCGCGATCGCCTGTGTTCAGGAGATGATAGAAAACTACCAACACTGCACATTCAATCTCGACATCATTGATGTGCTGGAAAACCCGGCACAGGCTGCCGAGCATAAAGTGCTGGCCACTCCCACGCTGATCAAATCCGTACCGGCCCCGACCTGCCGGGTCGTCGGTGATCTCAATCATTATGAGGATCTTGGCCACGCGATTGGCATGCCGCAGCGGCCAAAAGTTTTGAAGTCGGGTTCCTGAAAACCATGAAACCGATCCGTTGGATACTATTGCGGCCGCACTCAGCCTGCCTGCATCCCGGCGCGTCGCAACTGCCTGAACACTGTGCCCAGACTATTGCAGCCGGCGGCGCAGTAGCAGTTTGAGGGATTTACATGACAGGTATGTGCATTCTCCAGGCCGTAAGTGGCCAATGCGAGAGGCTCGCTAGTTATGCTTGCTGACGCCTCCCAGGAAGCGAAGGGTCAGGCCCCGGAGCCGTACAGGCAATCGACAGCTTTCATACGTGTCCTCATCGTTGACGACGATCCGGATGATCGGGAAATTGTCGCGGATTACCTTCGCCAGGACACGGCCCTTTCTTACGTGATCCAGACTTCCACCTGTCTTGGTGAAGCGCTGGATAAACTGAAATCCAGCCAGATCGACGTGGTGCTCCAGGACCTGGACATGCCAGATGCCAATAAATACGCATCCGTAAGGGATGTCCGCACGATCAGACCGGATGTTGCCATCGTCTGCGTAAGCGGAATTACGGAAATCGATGCCGAGGAATCTTCCCTCGCAGCTGGCGCGAATGACTTTATTGCAAAAAATGAACTGAACCCGCTGCATCTCTCGCGCAGCATTGGCTATGCGCTGTACTGGACAAGAGCGCAGCAGTTGAATGAACTGAGCGAGACGGTTACCGCGTATCGCGGACTGTCCTCAGTGGGAGCTGGCACCAGCCTCGCCAGCCAGATGGTGGGTCTCGGTCCATTGAAAAAGCGCCAGGCCTTCCTCTTCAACAAACTATTGGTCAATTACCGGGTGATGGCACGAACGTACTTTCATTATCTGGCAGTTTGCCAGGGTAAGCCTGCGGAAGAAATGAGCAATATTGTTGTCAGCCTGGGCACCCAGAATGCCGGGCCGCGTGACCTCATGGATCTGCATTCGGCAGTCATTGAGGACGAGATGGACAGTCACAGGAAAGGTGCTGCAACCAGGGCGCTGGCAGGAGAAAGCCGCCTGCTGGCACTGGAGATGATGGGTCTGCTGGTCAATTACTACCGGAACCTGGCATACAACCTTTAGGTCCCGAACGGGCATTGCAGACAATACTGCGAAAATGCGACGTGTGTTCGTACTGTATGGAAAGCGAATCCAAAAAACGAATAAAGTCAGGAATTTAGGGTTGAAGTGGGTCATAAAGCGCGGATTTGGGAAAGTGGCCTGTATAAATCGCAGTTACTCTGCAATGCTTGTGCGTCAGATAGGGCGCATTATTTGACGGATTGTTACGCAATCTGGACGGCGGTCAAAAAATCGAAGCTCGTTGACGCTTGATGGATCGGCAGGGGCCGGTTCAGGCGTTTTTTTTGCGCCCGCTCATCACCAATTGGCTGGATTATGATATGAACGACAAGACGCAGCCTTTGGTTGAGCCACCGCCAGGATCAGAGCCTGTCAATTTTGAGTTTCAGAAGGGCCCACTGCGCATCCTGATTATTGAAAGCGACATCAAAGCCCAGGAATCGATGCACGCCATGATTGCTGATGGGCTGAAAATGCCGCATCGCCAGACGGTGGTAAGTTGCCTGGGTGAAGGCCTGACGATCATGGAAGAGCAGCATGTCGATGTTGTGCTGTTGGACCTGAGCTTGCCTGACATAGGCGAAACCGAGGGCATCAGCACGATCCGCAAGAGAAAACGCGATACCGCCATTATCGTGGTCGCCAATGCTCAGGACGACGGGATGATTGCCAGGTGTTTTGAAGCCGGCGCCCAGGATTTCGTGCTGAAAAGCGACCTTTCTTCCCGTCTTCTGGGCCGCGTAGTCGGTTATGCGCTGTTCCGGATTCGCGACCGGCAGCTTTCCGAGTTGTCTCAAAACCTTGACCAGTATCGCGCGCTTTCCTCCGCCGGTTCTGCGACCAAACTGGCCGATCGCATGACTGGTGGTGGCCCGTTGTCAGAGCGAATGCCCAGCCTGTTTGAATCCATGAGCGAAGATTACCGACGCGTTATCAAGGCCTACATGCGCTACCTTGCTGTATTCAAGGATAAGCCGGTGCAGGAAATGGAGCGTCTTGCCACGCTGATCGGCGATCAGGGGGGTGGGCCGCGTGATTTGATGGATATTCACGTGTTCGTGATAGACGAAGCGCTGCAGCGGGCAGATGGGGAAACAGTGCGATCCATGACCACGGAGAGCCGTCTCGTTGCCTTGGAAATGATGGGCATGCTGGTGAATTACTACCGTACCGGGGTGCGTCGACGTTGACCATGATCAGAATATTGCGGCTGGATACAGGCTGCTACGGGTTGTGGCTTTGCAGGGATAAAGAATGAAAACAATAGTGCTTCGACTTTATTTGACGGGACAGAGTGCTTACGGACTGGAGGCGCGCTCTAACCTGCGGGCGCTGATCAAGGAGTTCACGGATTACAACTTTGAGTTGGAAGTACTTGATGTGCTCGAAGATCCGCAGATGGCCATTGAAGACAAGGTGATCGCAACTCCGACCCTTATCAAGCGGCAACCGTTGCCGACCTGCCGCATCGTCGGCGATCTGAGTGATAAAGCGCGCGTCGTTCGTGCCCTCAGCCTGCGCCCGGCAGACGAATTACAACTCGGCACAGATTGAGTAACCCGGAATTTTCCTGTTGGAGTGATCATGACTGACGTAAAGAAGCATGTGGAAATCGAAAAATTAGCCTCGGGGATTGATGGCCTGGATCAAATCTGCCAGGGCGGCCTGCCCAAGGGTCGCTCGACGCTGATATCGGGAACCGCCGGTAGCGGTAAAACCGTTCTGGCCGCGCAGTTCCTGATCAAGGGGCTGGAGAACTGGGGCGAGAAAGGCGTGCTGGTCTCGTTTGAAGAGCGTCCGCAGGACATGATTCACAACGTCAGTGCGTTTGGCTGGAACTTCCAGGAAACGGTCGACAAAGGCGACATCAGCATCATTGATGCCACGCCGGTCGCCGGTGAAGTGACGGTCGAGGCGGGGCGTTATGACCTCGCAGCACTGATGGCGCGTATCGAGTACGTGATCACGCAAACCGGCGCGAAGCGCGTCGCGATTGACGCGATCTCCGCGTTATTTCCGCAGTTCTCCGATCACCAGATGGTGCGCCAGGAATTGCAGCGGGTGGTCAATGGTCTGCGCGAGCTGGACGTGACCACCATCATCACCATGGAACGCGAGGCGGAAGACGGGCAGATTGCGCGTTTCGGAGTTGAAGAGTTCGTTACCGACAACGTGTTGTTGCTGCGTAACCGGCTGGAGGCCGAGAAACGTCGCCGTACCATCGAAGTGCTGAAATTCCGCGGTACCGCGCATCACAAGGGCGAGTTCCCGTTCACGATTGATGAACAGGAGGGTGTGACGATCATGCCGCTGTCGGCCATGGAGCTGACGCAGAAGTCCTCTGAAACCCGTATATCATCGGGGGTGCGGGAGCTGGATATCATGTGTGGTGGCGGCATGTTCCGCGATTCCATCGTGCTGATCAGTGGCGCTACCGGTACCGGCAAGACCCTGATGGTCACCGAGTTCATGAAATCTGCAGTGGAGAAGAAAGAGCGCTCGCTGCTGTTTGCATTCGAAGAGAGCCGTTACCAGTTGATCCGTAATGCACGTTCCTGGGGAATCGACTATGAAGAGGCCGAGCGCCAGGGATACCTGCGGATCATCTGCAGTTATCCGGAATCCAAGGGCCTGGAAGATCACCTGATCTACATCCAGCGGGAAATCGACAAGTTCAAGCCGACCCGCATCGCGGTCGACAGCCTGTCCGCCCTGGAACGCGTTTCGACACTGAAATCATTCCGCGAATTCGTGATCGGCATTACCAGTTTCGTGAAACAACGCGAGATGGCCGGTATGTTCACCAATACCACCGCCATGCTGATGGGCGGCGAGTCGGTCACGGAAACGCATATTTCGACGATCACCGATTCGATCATCCTGCTGCGTTACGTCGAACTGCATGGCGAGATGCACCGTGGTGTGACCGTGCTGAAAATGCGCGGCTCCTGGCACGACAAGTACATCCGTGAGTACGTGGTGGGTGAGCACGGCATGGAAATCAAGGATGCCTTCCAGGGTGTTGCCGGTATCCTGGCTGGAAACCCGGTGTATACCTATCGGGACGAACGCTCCCAGCTCAAGCAGATGTTTGATGAACCCGATGCCTGATAGTCCGGACCTGATAGTCCGGAAGAGTAAGAGGAAGAACGCCGCATGATAAAAGATGGATCTACTGTTGTAATCGAGTTCACGCTGAAACTGGAAGACGGTTCCGTCGTGGAAAGCAGCGTGGGCGGTGAGCCGCTTACCTATGTGCAGGGCCAGGGGCAGATGCTGCCCGGGCTGGAAAGCGCACTGGTCGGCGTCCAGGCCGGCGAGAGCAGGGAGGTCAGCCTGACCCCGGATGAAGGGTTCGGTGAAATCAACCCGGAAGCCCGGCAGCAGGTTCCGCTCGAGGCCATTCCTCCCGATGCGCGCAAGGTTGGCGCCAGCCTGGTCGGCGAAGACGATGCCGGTCATGTCACCCAGGTGGCCGTGGTTGCTGTTGACGAAGCACACGTGGTACTGGATCTGAATCATCCACTGGCGGGCAAGAATCTGCACTTCGATGTGAAGGTGCTGGAAGTCCGCTGATCTTTTCGGCCTTCCGAACAGTACGCAGCGGAATTGGTTGCGCCTGGTTGACGAACTAAGCCACAGTTTCCAGGTATGCGAGCCAGCCGCCAAGGTGGGTGATTTCCGTGGCGCCCTGCAGTCCGCAGGGTTCGCAGATGAATCCGCTACAGGTTTGCCCATCTTCCAGTGTCACCTTGCCGATGCCCAGTGGTGCCGGTATGCCGGCCACGAAACTGCCGAACTGCGCGGACGGAACCGACCAGACTTCGACCAGGATATGTGAGCCTGCTGCGGCATCCAGTACCAGTCCGGGCCGGTGTGGCGGGCCGCCTGACAATGCATACATGCGGTAGGTGGGCGCGGTTCGGGTTTTTCGCACCAGCGTCGCTCCGCGTTCCCGTAGTTGCCAGTTGAGTGGCTGGCCTTCCAGGTGCGCCCCGCAGACCACCACGTCGATTCGATCCATCGCCGTCACCGGGCGATCCTGCAGCCGGGGTAACGGATTTCCGGTAGCGCCCAGCGGTAGCCCGAGATGTGACTGTATCCGGTTGCAGATCGAAAGCAGTTTACGATCCTCGAATGCCGCACCGATCAGCGTCACCCCGAAGGGCAGGCCGGTTCCGGTGAAAGTCGTCGGAACCGCGATGGCGCTGAGGTCGAGCAGGTTGACAAAGTTGGTGTAATGACCGAGCTGGCTGTTGTGGCGTATGGGTTCGGCCAGCATTTCCGCGATCGTGAAAAAGCGTCCGGCAGTCGGAGTAAGCAGGCAGTCGAGTGTATTCATTTGCGCACGACATGCCTGTCGCAATGCCTGCAGCCGGTATTGCGCTTCGAACAACTCGGTGGCCGGAGCCTCGTTGCCGTTTGCAATGATGGCGCGGATGACGTCGAGCATTGCTTCCGGTTGTTCGCGAACCAATGGCAGCGTCGCCAGGTAGCGTTCAGCAACCCACGGTCCTTCGTACAGCAGTCGTGCAGTCTCGGCGAACGGCGTGTAGTCGATCTCGACCGGCGTGAAATCGAGTTCCGTCAGGCGTTCAAGCGACTGTCCATAGGCCAGCGCATAGCTTTCGTCACCAAAAAATTCCAACTGGGATTCGGGAACCACGCCGATGCGCGCAGATCCGTCCCAGCGACCGTAATGGCGCGCGGTATTCGGGAACGGGTTGGGACGGCTGTACGGGTCCTGGAGATCGCTACCTTCGGCCACGCCCAGCACAGCGTCTGCATCATCGGTTGTCGTGGCAAAAATGCTCATGCAGTCGAGACTGCGGCAGGCACGCACCATGCCGGTATTCGACAGCAGGCCACGGCTGGGCTTGAGACCCACGAGATTATTGAAGCAGGCGGGCACCCGACCCGAGCCGGCGGTATCGGTGCCCAGGCTGAAACTCGCGAGTCCGAGTGCCACGGCGACCGCAGAACCGGAACTGGAGCCACCACTGATCCTCTGCGGATCAAACGCGTTGCCACACGCGCCCCACGGCGAGCGGGTGCCGTTGAGCCCGGTGGCGAACTGGTCGAGGTTGGTCTTGCCCACCGGAATGGCACCTGCATCCAGCAGTTTCTGTACCACGGTGGCGGAACGCTCGGGCCGGTAGGCAAATGCTTTGCAGCCGGCCGTGGTCGGAATTCCGGCCAGGTCGATGTTGTCCTTGATCGCGAAAGGTATGCCCCACAGCGGGTGAGTGCCCGGATTCTTGTCTGCCAGCGCCGCGAGGTACGGTGCAGTTTCAGATTCATCCAGCAGGTGTATCCAGATATTGCGATCCACATGCTCAGCACAGCGGTTACGAATGCCAGCCAGCACCTCGGCGGGTGATCCGCCGTTGCGGTAAAACTGCTGCAGTGCTGGAATGGTCATGTTGTTCATGGCGCGGATTCCCCGGCTGCGGCGGCTTCCAGGATGACGAGTGGCTGGCCGGCCTGCACACGTGCGCCGGCTGCCAGCAAAATTTGCGTGACAGCGCCATCGCAGGGGGCCGTTACCGGGATTTCCATTTTCATTGATTCCAGCACCAGCAATGTATCACCACTGCGTACCGTGTCGCCCACAGACACTACCGACTGCCAGATGCTGCCCGAGACCGGGCTGTCGATGGCAAGGTGGTGCTCCGGCCAGTCGTGATCACTTTCTTCCGGTGGTAGTTCTTCCTGCTGGTAATTGAATTGCCCATCGGCGTGCCAGCGCGCGAGTTCGGCATCGAAGGCGTGATTGCGATGGCGGGTGAACGCGTTGATGTTCTCGCGCTCGGATTCCAGAAAGTGCTGGTACTCGCCAAGGCTGAAGCGACTGTTCTCAATGTGCAGGGGGTAGCGACCCTGCGGAAAATCGCGACGAATCTGCCGCAACTTCTCGGCGCTTACCTTGTAAAACCGAATCTGGTCGAAGAAGCGCAACAGCCACGGCTGCGTAAAGGCGGCCGTTTCGCGATAGCGGTTCCACATTTGCAGGGTGCGGCCGACAAACTGGTAGCCGCCGGGGCCTTCCATGCCATAGACGCACAGGTAGGAACCACCGATGCCGACCGAGTTTTCCGCTGTCCAGGTGCGGGCCGGATTGTACTTGGTGGTGACCAGCCGGTGACGTGGATCGATCGGCGTTGCGACCGGTGCGCCGAGATACACGTCCCCCAGTCCCATTACCAGGTACGAAGCCGAGAAAACAACGCGCTTTACGTCCTCAATGCTTTCCAGTCCGTTGATGCGACGTATGAATTCCAGGTTGCTCGGACACCAGGGCGCGTCCTTTCGCACGGACTGCATGTACTTGTCGATCGCGAGCCGGCAGGCTTCATCGTCCCAGGACAGCGGCAGGTGCACAATTCGCGACGGCACGCTGAGTTCATCCAGTTGCCCGGCCAGTTCCTCTTCGCCACGCTGCAGGTGAGCCAGCAATTTCTCGTGTTCCAGTTGCTGGCTGTCAATGTGCACCTGCAGCGAACGGATGCCGGGCGTGAGTTCGCGCAGACCTGGCAGCGGGTTCTCTCGCAACCAGTGCATCAATGCGTGGGCGCGGAAACGCAGCCGCAGGTCCAGTTCTGCTTCCCCGTATTCGACCAATAGGAAGTGGTCGCCGGCCACGCGGTAAACGATTTCGTCGCCGAAGGTGGCGGCGTCCAGGCGCATCAATACAGGATTCTGCGGTACAACGGGTGCTGCACTGGTGGTTATTGGCACGAGTTCTTCCAACGCCTGCAGTTGGGCGGCTTCCAGGGCCACCGCATCGGCCAAACCAACCGGTACGAAGCGCAGGGTGTCGCCGGCGCGTAACTGCCCCAGTTTCCAGAGGTCAGCGTGTATGACCGTCGCCGGGCAGACAAAGCCGCCGAGCGATGGTCCATCCGGCCCGAGGATCACCGGCATGTCGCCGGTGAAATCGACGGTGCCGAATGCATAGGCGTTGTCGTGGATATTGGAAGGATGCATGCCGGCCTCGCCGCCATCCGCACGCGCCCACTGTGGCTTGGGACCGATGAGTCGGACGCCGGTGCGGCTGGAGTTGTAATGCACCTCCCAGTCGCTGGCGAATAGCGCGGCAATATCCTCGTCGGTAAAAAAGTCCGGCGCACCGTGCGGGCCGTAGATCACACGTAGTTCCCAGGCAGAACTGATCTGCGGACGCAGGCTGTCCGGAAGTGTGTACGCTGGCGTGTCTCCGACCGGTGTATCGAGAGCCAGCACATCTCCGCTGCGCAGTGCGCGGCCATTGTGACCACCGAACTGTCCGAGCGTGAAAGTGCTGCGCGATCCGAGATAATCAGGGCAGTGCAGCCCGCCACGCACGCAAAGGTAGCTGCGTGCGCCCGCGCCGCGGATCCGTCCCAGCGCAAGAATTTGCCCCGGACGCACTGCGATCGGCTGCCAGCAGCAGACGGACTCCCCATCCAGGCGGGCATCAATTTCTGCGCCGGCAAGCACGATGTCGGTATCGATGCTGAACCGCAGCTGCGGCCCGTGCAGCGTGATTTCCAGGCCCGGCGCACCGACTGGATTGCCGAGCAGACGGTTACCGAGCCGGAACGAATAATTGTCGAAAGGGCCGGAGGGTGGCACCCCGACATCCCAGTAGCCCGCGCGTCCCGGCCAGTCCTGGATCGTGGTCTGGGTGCCGCCATGGAGCACTTCGATACGGGCAGGTTGGTAGGGGAAGGCATCCAGGTAACGGGTGGTGATGCGGCCCTCCTGTAGCGTTGCGTCGCGGCACAGGGCGCGCAGGTAACCCAGGTTGGTTTCAATGCCGTACAGGCGGGTTGCGTCGAGTGCCGCACCGAGGCGGCGCAGTGCGTCCGCGCGATCTGTGCCGTGCACGATCAGCTTGGCCAGCATGGGATCAAAATACGCCGAGACCTCGATGCCGGTCTCGATCCAGCTATCGACCCGCAGGCCATCCTGTTGTGGCAGGGTCACGTCGCTGAGCAGGCCGGCACAGGGCTGGAATCCGCGTGCCGGGTCTTCGGCATAGATGCGCACCTGGATGGCGTGTCCGCGCGGAATCAGTGACGCGCGCTGCGCATCCAGGTCCGGCGGGTCGCCGGCTGCCAGGCGCACCATCCACTCCACCAGGTCGACGCCAAAGACCTCCTCGGTGACGCCATGCTCGACCTGCAGGCGGGTATTCACTTCGAGAAAGTAAAACGCGTCACTGTCGCTGTCGTGGATGAATTCGACGGTACCGGCATTGCGATACTGCACCTGCGCAAGCAGCCGTTCAGCGGTTTCCTGCATGGACTGGCGGGTTGCGCTATCCAGGTTGGGTGCCGGGCACTCTTCAACGACTTTCTGGTTGCGGCGCTGGCTGGAGCAGTCGCGCTCGCCCAGTGCCAGGGCATTGCCACCGCCGTCGCCAAAAACCTGTACTTCGATGTGGCGGGCACGGGCAATGAACTTTTCCAGGAACACGCCGTCATCGGCGAAATTATTGGCGCCGAGACGCCGCACGCTGTCGAAGGCCTCGTTCAGTTCGGTGGCACTGTTGCACAACTGCATGCCGATGCCGCCGCCGCCTGCAGTACTTTTCAGCATGACCGGGTAACCGATGCGCTCTGCCTCGGCACCCGCATCGGCGAGGTTCTGCAGCAGGGCGCTGCCCGGCAGCAGTGGCACGCCGGCCTGTTCCGCCAGCGCCCGGGCGCGATGTTTCAGTCCGAATTCCTCGATCTGTTCCGGGGTGGGCCCGATAAAGGCCAGCCCGGCCGCTTCGCAGCGGCGCACGAATTCCGCATTCTCGCTGAGAAATCCATAGCCGGGATGAATGGCCCCGGCGCCGGAATCGGCGGCAATCCGCAGCAGCTTGTCGGCATCCAGGTAGGTATCGGCGGCACCGCCGTCACCAAGGCTGTAGGCCTCGTCAGCCTGCCGTACATGCAGGCTTTCAGCATCGCATTCCGCGTATACTGCAACCGCGCCAACCTGCATGCGCTGCAGTGTGCGAATGATACGGGTGGCGATGGCGCCCCGGTTGGCAATCAGTACCTTGCTAAACATCGTCTCAACCTTTCCTGCGGGCCGTCCCGCTGCGATTCAAACCCGGTGGCCGTCCACCGGGGGGGTCACTGGTTCCAGATCAGGATTTCAATCGGGGTCGGGTTATAGCCATTGCAGGGGTTGTTCAATTGCGGGCAATTGGAGACCAGCACCACGACATCCATTTTCGCCTGCAATTCGACGTACTTGCCGGGCGAGGATATGCCGTCCTCGAAGGTCAGCCCGCCGGTTTCGGTGACCGGTACGTTCATGAAGAAATTGATGTTGTGACTGATGTCGCGCTTGCTGAGACCGAATTCCGGGTGTTCGGCAATGGCCAGCATCCAACTGTCCCGGCAGGCGTGCATGCAGCGTTTTTCCAGGTCATAGCGCACCGTGTTGCTCTCGGTGGCACAGGCACCGCCCAGCGTGTCATGACGGCCACAGGTGTCAGCGATGATTTCCAGCATCACCCGGTTCTCGTTCGAGCGCAGTGCACTGCCAGTGGTCAGGTACACGCAGCCCTGTTCACGGATGGTGTCGCTGGCGCTGTAGCGTTCGCTGGGATCCCCGGCATTGAAGAACAGGGTGTCGGCGGCCTGGTTGCCCTCCAGGTCCAGCAGGCGCAACACCTGTCCGGCTGCGAGCAGGCCGATATGGTAATCGCCGGCATCGACAACTTTGCGCAGGGCGGCGGTCTCCGCCTCGCGTTGGCTGGTGGTCAGCATGTCGGGGCCTCCGTTGCGATGCCGAGGTGGTACAGCGCGTTGTTTTGGAAACCGCGCTGGTTTTCCGGACGGAAGTTGCGGCAGTAATCGTCCTCGCCGACCGGCGCGGCGGTGGCCAGTTCGACCAGCACGGGGCAGGCCGGATAGGCAGTTGCTGTGTTCAACGGGTGCGGGCAGGTATGCAGCAGCACCAGTGTGTCCATCTCGAAACGCAGGGTCAGCCGGCTGCCTGCGGGACTGCTGCCGGGAACCAGTTGCAGACGGCCATCGGCGTCGGTTGTCACCTTGCTGAACCAGTTGACGTTGGCCGCGAGGTCGGCGCGGCCAAGGCCGTACTTGGCCAGTTCCACCAGGAAGGCGTCGTGCCCATTCTGGTGCCAGTCATTGCGCGCTTTCTGGTAGTCACGCCGTCCCCAGCGTTCTGTTACGAGATCGGCGTGGCAGTTGCCACACACGGTTTCGTGCCAGCCGGTGTCGTCGGTGGTGATCGAGCAGAAGATGCGGCCCATGTCCGAATAGAGGCAATTGCCGCGCTGCAGTTTGAAGGTGTGCTGGCATTTCAGGGTGTCCGGCGCGTTGTAGCGCTCCAGCAGGTTTTCCGGGTTGTAGAACAGCATGCCGACATTGGCGCCGCCCTCGAGATCGGTCAGGTGCATCTCGGTACCCCGGCGCAGGCGCAACGACCAGTGCGCGCCGCCCGGCAAACGGGTCTGGTAATGGGACGTCATGATGGTTGCTTCTCCTCCTTCGCGTCTTTTACTGGCTGGCCATGCTGGCAATGGATTCCAGTACTGCGGTATCCGGCAGGGGTTCCTGTGGCAGTTGCCGCCGGCCCACCGGCAGATCATAGGTGATCGTTGCGCCGTACGTCTCCGGTGCATGCGGGTCGTGGCGTAGCTTGTCGAATACCCACAGTCGGGTGCCAAGCAGAAAACCCTCTGACAGGTCATGGGTGACCATGAACACGGTGAGCTGGTATTCGCGCCACAGATCCAGCACCAGCGCCTGCATGTCAGCGCGGATGCCGGGATCCAGGGCGCCGAAGGGCTCATCCAGCAGCAGGATGCGGGGTTTGCAGATCAGCGCCTGCGCAATCGCGAGTCGCTGGCGCATGCCGCCGGACAGTTCGCTGGGGTATTTTTTCAGGGAAGTGGTCAGGCCGACCTGCTCCAGCATGCGGCGGGCCTCCTTGTCGGCCTCGCGCCGGGCGCGACCGAACAGGTAGCCGGTTACACCCGGGCGGCTGAAGGCGCGCGCGGCAATCACGTTCTGCAGCACGGTCATGTGCGGAAAAACGGAATATTGCTGGAAAACGATGCCACGGTTCGCATCCGGTTCGTCCGGTACGGGCTTCGCATCCAGTAACAGCTCGCCACGGCTCGGCGTTTCGGTACCCAGCAGCATGTTCAGAAACGTGCTCTTGCCACAGCCGGATGTGCCGACCATCGTGATGAATTCATTCTCTTCAACTGTGACATTGATCTGCTCCAGTACCACGTGGCCGTCGTACTGCTTCCAGAGGTTTCTCGCTTCAATCATCGTCGGCCACCTGGGGCGTGCCACGGGAACAGGCGCCGACTCAGTTGTGCCAGCAGGGCATCAAACAGGAAGGCCAGCAGTGTGATCCAGGCCACGTAGGGCAGGATCACGTCCATGGCCAGGTAGCGTCGCACGAGGAAAATCCGGTAGCCAAGTCCATCGGTGGAAGCGATGGCTTCCGCCGCGATCAGGAACAGCCAGCCTGCGCCCAGCGACAGGCGCACGGCATCAATGAGGCGCGGCAGCAGTTGGGGCAGCAGCACCCGCAGCAGAATCTGTGGTGTATTGGCACCCAAAGTTTGTGCCTTGACGAGTTGCTCGCGGGGGATCTCCTGCGTGCTGCGCTGCATGTCCCGGGCAATGAACGGTGCGATGCCGACCGTGATCAGGACCACCTTGGACAGTTCGCCGAGACCGAAAACGATGAACAGGATCGGTAGCAGGGCCAGTGGCGGCACCAGCGAGATGACGGTCATCAGCGGTGCAAAGGTCGCGTTCATCAGGGGCAGGGCACCGGTCAGCAGGCCCAGGACCAGGCCAATGACTGCTGCCACACCGACCCCGATCGCCAGCCGTTGCAGGCTGCTGGCGGTGTCGGTCCAGAATTGGTATTCCCCGCTGCGCTGATTCGGCTGCAGTGCCATGCGCTCCATGGCAGCACTGAACTGGGAAAAACTCGGTAGCAACTTGTCGTTCGGGTTGGCTTCCAGCCGGGCATCCGAGCCTGCCACGTAGAGCAGCAGCAGGATGGCAAACGGAATGACTGTCAGCAGCAGGCGGACCGGCGGGGTCGGAGCCAGATTGACGAGGCGCTTCATATGCGATTCAGATCCGGTCCGGTGCGGGGTGCCAGGGCCTGGCACCCCGCATGGTTCCTAGAGCTTGCCGTCAGCGGCCATGCGCATGTACTGCGGGTTGAATCGCAACTTGATGTTGTCCTTGTTGCCGTAGGTGCCGGCCGGCGTCTCAATACCGATAAAGCCCGCATTCGGCGCACCTTCACCCAGCAGGCCATGGGCGAATGAAAACTCCGCGACCTGCTGCATGGTTTTCACAACTTCCGGGCTCTCTGTCAGCGCCACGGCCTCGGCGGCACTGTAGAACATGCGCGTGCTGGCCAGTTGCGCATCATAGCCGGCCAGGTCTGTGCCGGACGCCTGGGCCATTGCTTCCCGGGCAGCAACACCGCCGGGGCCCTCGTCGCTCATCATCGCCATGGTTTCATACCAGGCACCGGTCAGCGCCTTGCCGAGTTTCGGGTTGGCTTTCAGGGTGTCGGTGTTGATGACCAACAGGTCGATGATTTCACCAGGAATCTGCGAAGAGTCGAATACCAGGTGGCTGTCCGGCATGCTGGTGATCTCGCTGAGCAGTGGGTTCCAGGTGGCTACTGCGGTGACGTCATCGGTGCCGTACACGGCGACCATGTCCGCGTCGGAGGTGTTGACCACCTTCAGATCGGATTCCTTCAGCCCGACGGTGTCGAGGCCGCGCGCCAGCAGGTAATGCGATACGCTCAGTTCCACGAGATTGACGGTCTGGCCCTTGATGGCAGCCAGCTTGTCGGTACCCTTGAGCACTACGCCATCATTGCCGTTGGAGAAGTCGCCGATGACCAGTGCCGTGCTGTCGACGCCGCCAGCGGCCGGTATGGTGAGTGCGTCCATGTTGGTCATGGTGCACGCGTCAAAACCGCCCGCCGTGTATTGGTTGATGGATTCGATGTAGTCGTTGATCTGCACGACCTCGATCTCGATGCCGTACTTTTTGGCCCACTTGTCGACGATACCCTGCTCTGCTGCATGGCCCCACGGCATCCAGCCGACATAGATGGACCAGCAGACCTTGAAAGGCTCGCTGGCAATGCTTTGGCCTGACAGCAGCAGGGCCAGTATCAGTGTGGTTATTCTCAACATGGTGCACCTCTCGTTGGGTTTCGCGGCGAATTGTGGAGTCCCCTGGCTGGATTGCCTTGTGATTCTCCCGGGCTTTTGTCCCGCCGTGTAACCTTTCCAGTGAAAGGTCGAGTGCTCTCGGACCAGGCATCGCGCAATGCGACCGGAACCCTAGCGCTCCATTTCAATCATGTTGTCTCGTGCGTATTGATCGTATCCAGGGGGTTTCAGGCTTCCCTGTTTGCAAGGTCTGCGCCAAGTATCCGGACGCATTGATATGCCAAGCATTTATCCCCGAATTGCTGGCTCGCCAGGCAAGTAACAGGCACACTAATGGTGCGGCAGGGGCTTGCGCGCACATTCCGGGGGCAGGCATGTAAAGGATTCACCCCAAAGTCGCCGGTGCCTCGGCAGGAGTCGACCTGGTGACCCACCGTTTGGGCGGCGAAACCTGCTTTGCTTGTTTACAGCCTGATGTTCGCTAATCCGGCGAGCACATTGCGCCTGTTCGACAGGCTTCAGGCCATTCAGTTAAAGTTTGAGATCGCATTGCGTTCTCCAGAAGTGAAGTGGGTCGTTGGTTTTTGAAAATGTTTGATAATTTCATCCCCAAATTGCCCCTGATCGAGGTGGAGTATCTTGAAGGCGAGCTGCGTCGCATGTTTGATCGGGAGCCATTGCCCGGAACCCTCGTCTACTTTGATGCCGATGCAAAGTTGCACCGGCTTGCATTGAGCGTCCGCAGCGCCAGCGATGCGCTGGCCGTCCCGCATCCCATCAAGTTTTCAGATTGCAGTATCGAGGGCGCGCACGCCGTGATCGATCACAAGTACCGGCCGAAAACCAAGGTGCTTGTGCGCGGGACATCAGCACAGACGGGAGACCTGCTTTTCCAGTGCTGCTTTCAGATCACGAACCGCAAGCATGAGGATCTCGCGCAGGAATCGTTCGAGAATGACGAAGATGTTTTCCTCTTTGGAACACTTGTGGACAAGAGCATGGGGCACGACGAGCGGCGGGTTTTCCACTATGGCCTGAAGTTCGTTCCTGACCATGAGCAGAACACGGACGACCTCAACCTGATCTACAAATCCTTTCTGGATACGCTTTTTACGGAGCACCGGCTGGCTGCGCTGATGCCGGACTAGAGAGCAGGTATGTCATCGGCAGGAAGTATGCCGTTCCACTCGGATCTGACAGGGAACGCCTTTGGCTTGCATTGGTTTCGCGCCATCGCGGCGCGAGGATTGCATCGCAGGGCATGCCTGCTGGCAGGGGGTTACGGCAGAGTCCCTGAAAGTGTTGGTCGGAGTAGCAGGATTTGAACCTGCGACCCCCACGTCCCGAACGTGGTGCTCTACCAAGCTGAGCTATACTCCGGCGCTATTTTTCTGCGTTACATGCAGGCGGGCGCGCAGTGTAAATCACCACTGGTGCCCGATCAATCGCTTTGCCGGGATTCCCCTTCAGTGACTCAGTACCACCCGATAGCGGGCCTTGCCGGCGCGCAGGTGGGCGATGGCCTCATTGACCTGGTCAAAGCGGAAATGTTCGGTCATCGGGCGGATATCGTGGCGGGCCGCGAAATCCAGCATGGTGGCAATGGTTGCAGGGCTGCCGACCGGCGATCCGGACACGCTGCGTTGCGAAGAAATCAGTGAAAAGGCCTGCAGATCCAGCGGATCCAGCACCGCGCCCACCAGGTGCAGGCGTCCACGTGGCTTGAGCGTGGCGAGATAGGCATTCCAGTTGAGCCCCACGTTGACCGTCGACAACACCAGGTCGAAGCGGTTGCGGGCGCTTTTGAGCGCTGATTTGTCGGTGGAATCCAGCGTGTCATGGGCACCCAGTTGCAGGGCTTCCTCGCGCTTGGCCGGGTTGGAGGTAAACGCCGTGACCTCGCAGCCCCAGGCATTCAGAAACTTCAGCGCCATGTGGCCCAGGCCGCCAATGCCGATGACCGCGACGCGTTCGGTCGGCTGCACCTGGAACTGCACCAGTGGATTGAACACGGTGATGCCACCGCAGAACAGCGGGCCGGCGCTGGCGGCGTCCAGTCCGTCTGGCAACGGAACAACGGCTGCGGCCGAGGCGCGCACGCGATCCGCAAAACCACCGTGATGGCCGACGATGGTGCCAGCGGCATCGGCGCACAGGTTGTGATCGCCGGACATGCAGGTGCCGCATTCCATGCAATAGCCGGCATGCCAGCCGAGACCAACGCGCTGGCCGATCGCCAGGTTCTGCACATCACTGCCCACGCTGGCAATTGTGCCCACCACCTCGTGACCGGGGACCAGGGGGTACTGCGCGGAATTCCACTCGTTGTCGATCATGCTCAGGTCGCTGTGGCAGATGCCGCAGTGTTCCACCTGGATTTCCACCTCGCCGGAAGCGAGAGAGCCGGGGTCGTAGGAGTAGGGTGCGAGTGTTCCGCCTTGTTCGGTGGCGGCATAGGCCTGGATCATCTGCTTTGCCTGTGTCTGAGGGGTGGTGGACAAAAGATAGCAGCTAGGCCGGCATCACGGGCTATCATGTGGCACTTCGTAATCAATGACAGGACAGGAATATGGGACTGGTGCTGGGAAATTATGACTGGACGATCGCTGCGCTGGGGCTGACCGGGGTCATGATGCTGATCCAGTGCGTGGTCGCGGACGTGGCCGGCATGAAGGTCGGTCACAAGGCCGGACGACCGGTTCCTGCAGATGTGGGCAGTTTCCACTTTCGCGCCACGCGGGCGTTGGCAAATACCAACGAGACGGTGGCAATCTTTATCGTGCTGGCATTGGCCGGCATCCTGTCGAATGCCAATTCGGGCTGGTTGAATGGCGGTGCCGGAATCTACCTCGCCAGCCGCATTGGTCACATGGGCTGCTACTACGCTGACCAGCGGACGGCGCGTTCGGCGATGTTTGCCATCAGCCTGGTGGGCCTGCTGGGTATGGGCCTGGCGACCCTGCCGGCGCTGTTCTAGTGCGAATCTAGTGCGAACGGCCGACTGAGAAGCGCGCCAGGTCGCCCAGCGCCTGGTGAAACTCGGACTGCGGCAGGCCGTCGAGGCAGGCCAGGGCCTGGTCTATCTCGTGGGCCGCGGCATTCTGGGTGTATTCCAGCGAGCCGCATTCCCGGGTCACCGCGAGGACGTCAGGCAGCAATTCGATGCTGCCCTTGCGAATCGCACCGCGGATCATTTTTGCCTGGGCTTCTGATCCATGCTGCATGGCATGGATCAGCGGCAGCGTGGTTTTGCCCTCCGCAAGGTCATCGCCGACATTCTTGCCCAGCGCGGCGGCATCACCGTTGTAATCAAGCAGGTCGTCAATCAACTGGAACGCCATGCCCAGGTGCAGGCCGTAACGGCGCAGCCGGTCCTCGGTATCGGCATCCGCGCCGGCCAGTACCGCCGCAGTGTGGCTGGACACCTCGAACAGCATGGCGGTCTTGCAGCGGATCACTTCCAGGTAGTCGGTTTCAGACAGGTCCGGATTTCGCACGTTGGCCAGTTGCAGGACTTCGCCTTCGGCAATGACGTTGGTGGCGGCCGAGAGCAGTTCCATGACCCGCATCGAACCGACGTCCACCATCAACTGGAAGGCGCGGGAATAGAGGAAGTCACCAACCAGCACGCTGGGCGCATTGCCAAACACCGCATTGGCGGTCGAGCGGCCACGGCGCAGGTCGGATGCGTCGACCACGTCATCGTGCAGCAGGGTGGCCGTGTGCAGGAACTCGATGATGGTCGCCAGGTCGAGGTGGCGATCTTCGCTGTAGTTCAGTGCCCGGGCGGTCAGCAGGACCACCAGCGGCCGCAGGCGCTTGCCGCCGCCGGCGATAATGTAATGGCCAATCTTCTCGACCAGCGGCACCTTGGACGCCAGTTGGGACAGGATCAGCGTGTTCACCGCCGTGAAATCGCCCTCAACCGGGGTGAAAAAACCGGGCAGTGCGGGGCGATCCGGGGCGTCTGGCGCCTTTGTCCGGGGGGGAGAAACGGATGCGGTCATGGGCGCAGTGGATCCGGGAGAGTAGGAAACGCACATTCTGGACTATGGCTGGCCGGAGATAAACACCCGCGGAACCCGCTTTGGACCGGTGAATTGCTTGCGGCAAAAGCCCGCATCGCTTAGAATCTGCGCCCTTTCCGCGTCAGGTTGGCATGCTGACCCTGCGGGCCGGTCCAAAAACCGGGTAACCGAACAATCGATCGACGAGAGTTTCAGACACATGTACGCGGTATTTAAAAGCGGTGGCAAGCAGTTGCGTGCCCAGGAAGGCGACGTAGTCCGAGTCGAGAAGCTGGATGCAGAATCCGGTTCCAACTTCGACTTTGACCAGGTTTTGATGATCGCCAATGGCGAAGACATCCGCATCGGCAAGCCGCTGGTGGATGGCGCCAAGGTGAGTGGCGAAGTGGTTGGCCACGGCCGGGACAAGAAAGTCCGTATCATCAAGTTCCGTCGTCGCAAGCATCACATGAAGCGCCAGGGCCACCGTCAGTGGTACACCGAGGTGAAAATCACCGGCATCCAGGCCGGTTAACCGGAACGTATTAGAGGTAATTCACGATGGCACACAAGAAGGCAGCCGGCAGTTCCAAGAACGGTCGCGATTCCGAGAGTAAACGCCTTGGCCTGAAGAAATTCGGCGGCGAACAGGTGATTTCCGGAAATATCATCGTGCGCCAGCGCGGCACCCGTTTCCATCCGGGCGTCAACGTCGGTCTCGGCAAGGATCACACGATCTTCGCCACGGCCAGCGGCAAGGTACTGTTTACCACCCGTGGCCCCAAGCAACGCAAATTCGTCAACGTGGTCGCCGACTAGGCGTCTCCGCTGACCGACGAAAAACCCCGTCCCCGACGGGGTTTTTTTGTCTTGGCCCAGCCAGTCGCCAGCACCCCCAGCATATCTCCGGATCAGCATGAAATTTGTCGATGAAACCAGTGTCTTCGTCAAAGCCGGTGACGGTGGGCACGGCTGCCTGAGTTTCCGGCGCGAGAAGTACATTCCGCATGGTGGCCCGGACGGCGGTGACGGTGGCGATGGCGGCAGCGTATACCTGGTGGCCGATGAGGCGCTGAATACCCTCGTCGATTTCCGCTATCAGCCGCATTACAAGGCAGAGCGGGGCATGGATGGCTCCGGTCGCCAGCGCACCGGTAAGAGTGGCGCTGACCTGTATCTCAAGGTGCCGGTTGGCACCACGGTACTGGACGAGGAAACCGGGGAAATGCTCGGCGACCTGCACACCGCGGGCGTGGCCCTGCTGGTGGCGCAGGGCGGCTTTCACGGTCTCGGCAATACCCGGTTCAAATCCAGCGTCAACCGTACCCCGCGACAAACCTCGGAAGGCTCCAAGGGCGAGGCCCGCAAGCTGCGTCTGCAACTCAGTGTGCTGGCCGATGTCGGCCTGCTGGGGCTGCCGAATGCCGGCAAATCGACCCTGCTGGCGGCTGTTTCCGCTGCCCGGCCCAAGGTGGCTGATTACCCGTTCACGACGCTGGTGCCGCAACTGGGCGTCGTGGAACTCGATACAGACCGTACTTTCGTGCTGGCGGACATCCCCGGCCTGATCGAAGGTGCTGCCGAGGGTGCGGGACTGGGCGTTCGTTTTCTGAAGCACCTGATGCGCTGCCGTTTCCTGTTGCACGTGGTGGACCTTGCGCCGATGGATGGAAAAGAGCCGGTTGCCGCCATCCGCGAGGTGGTCCAGGAACTGCAAACATTCAGTCCCGCCCTGGCAGAACGCGAGCGCTGGCTGGTGCTCAACAAGATCGATGCCATCGCGGATGATGAACGCCAGGCAGTGCGTGACCGCATCGTGCAGGAACTGGGCTGGGAAGGGCCGGTCTTCATGATCAGTGGTTATACCGGGGAGAACAGCCAGGAACTGATGAGCGCCGTGCATCAGCGCATCGCCGAGATGGCGCGGGAGCATGAAGAGGGCACCGAGGCGGCCCTGTACGCGGAATCCCTGGCCAACCGGATTGAACTGGAAGTCCGCGACCGGCTGCTGAAGCTGCGCCGGGAGAGTGGCGGTTCGCCTGACCGGGGCAGCGACAATGACAACGCTTCCGATGATGACGATGGACCGGATGACGGGCCGGAAGTTTTTTACGTATCCTGATGGTTTTCCGCCCGGCCGGGCGCACGCTGCCACCTGCATTCCGCAAGCCTGGGCTTTAAACTGTTCATCGGCATATTCCGGGCTGAACCTGCTAGGGAATTGATTTGGACGACAACCGGCGACAACTGACCCGCGGCAAGCGCTGGGTCGTCAAGATCGGCAGTTCCCTGCTGACCCGCAACGGCCAGGGGCTGGATCGTGACGCCATGCAGTCCTGGGTCACGCAACTGGCCACGCTGCGCCGCTCTGGCATGGAGGTGCTGCTGGTGTCCTCCGGCGCGGTCGCCGAGGGCATGGTGCGCCTGGGCTGGACCCGTCGCCCGACCGCGGTACACGAGTTGCAGGCTGCTGCTGCACTGGGGCAGATGGGCCTGGTACAGGCCTGGGAATCGGCGTTTCAGCAGCACGAGCTGCATACCGCGCAAATCCTGCTGACCCACGATGATCTCTCCAACCGGCGTCGCTACCTGAATGCACGTACCACCCTGCGCAGCCTGCTGCAGCTGGGGATCGTGCCGGTGATCAATGAGAACGACACCGTGGTCACCGACGAGATCCGCTTTGGGGATAACGACACGCTGGCGGCGCTGGTCGCCAACCTGGTCGAGGCCGATGCGCTGGTCATTCTGACCGATCAGCCGGGCATGTTCGAAACTGACCCGCGTTTGCGCCCGGATGCAAAACTGCTGAATACCGTGGAAGCCGGGGATGCGAGCGTGGTGAACGCGGCGTCCGGAAGCCACAGTGAACTGGGCCGGGGCGGCATGATTACCAAGGTCAGCGCCGCCCGCATTGCCGCCCGTTCCGGCGCTTTCACCGTGATCGGCGGCGGTGCCGAGCCCGATGTGCTGCTGCGGCTGCGGCGTGGCGAAACGCTGGGCACCCTGTTCCTGCCCGGTGAAGCGCCGCTGGACGCCCGCAAGCGCTGGCTGGCCGGGCAACTGAAAGTGGCTGGCTCGCTCACCCTGGATGCGGGTGCCATCCGTGTGCTGCGTGAGCAGGGCCGCAGCCTGCTGGCTGTCGGAGTGCGCCGGGTGGCTGGTGAATTCCAGCGCGGCGACCTGGTGGTGCTGCAGGACGAATCTGGTGTGGAGATCGGCCGTGGCCTGGTGAATTACAACGCGGAAGAAGCCCACAAGTTGCTGGGGCAACCCAGTGACCGGATTGAAGCACTGCTGGGCTATGTGGCCGAGCCGGAGCTGGTACACCGCGACAACCTGGTGCTGGCCTGACGCAGGGCGGCAACTCATTCCCACGACCTGCACTGCAAATCGCGAATTCAGCAGGAAGAGTCAAAACTTGATGGCCGGAAGCGATTGATGTCGCCTGGAGCGCCTGCGGCCAGATATCTGCCGCGAGCATGATGTGCGAGGGCTTAATCAGAGATTTCTTGAGTAATTAATGCTGACGAGGTCACCCCGGGGCGCACTTTCAGCGGGCGTCAGCGCGAACGGTACATGGATGTACCTAGAGAGCGCTGCCCGCCTTCGGAGCCGCCATGGATGGCGGCGGAGATTTAGCTGGAAGTGCGCCCCGGGGTGGCCGCCCCGCGACCTTGCTTGTTCGTTCATGTCGGTCGGAGAACGCCGGCAGGCTAATAACCCCAAATCCCAGGCACAAAAAAGCCGACATCATGTCGGCTTCTTCGGGGCCAAACGGGGTGGCCAGATTGATGATCGCTTCCGGGCGATCAAGCCATCGCTTTGATGGCTTTCGACAGGCGGCTTTTATGACGAGCCGCCTTGTTTTTATGCATGACTTTCTTGTCTGCAATCCGGTCGATTACCGGAACTGCAGCCTGGTAGGCCGCCTGTGCGGCAGGCTTGTCGCCGGATTCGATCGCGACGAGTACCTTCTTGATCTGGGTACGGGTCAGAGCACGCTGGCTGTGACGCAGTACATAGCGATCAACTGCCTGGCGGGCGCGTTTCTTTGCAGATTTAATGTTTGCCACTGGAGCGGGTCCCTCAGACTTTCTGGGTGCCGAAAAAAGAGGCGGGAATATGCCGGATGCAGCCGCCCGTGTCAAGGACGTTCAATCACGTGCTCATACAGAGGGCACCCTATAATGCACAGCCACGGGGGCATGGAAGAGCAGCAATGAGCGATCTGCAGATCGATAACTCGGAGGCGGGCGAGAGCGCGATCGAGCGAAAAACGCCGGGATTGCTGCGTTCCAGCGGGTTGGTCGGTGCCCTGACCATGGTTTCGCGGGTGCTGGGCCTGGTGCGGGATATCATCCTGGCGACATTTTTTGGCGCCACCGTCGGTGCCGATGCTTTCTTCATCGCGTTCAAGATTCCCAATTTTTTTCGACGCCTGTTTGCCGAAGGGGCCTTTTCGCAGGCCTTCGTGCCGGTGCTGTCTGAGTACCGGGAAAAGAAGGATCCCCAAGAGATTCGCGATTTCGTCGACCGGGTGGCCGGTACGCTGGCCCTGGTGCTGGCCCTGATTACCCTGCTGGGGGTGCTGTTCGCGCCCTGGATCGTGCTGGTGTTCGCGCCGGGCTATCACGCCTCACCGGAAAAGATGGAACTGACCGGCACCCTGCTGCGAATTACCTTTCCCTACCTGCTACTGATCTCCCTGACCGCCTTTGCCGGCGCTGTATTGAACAGCCACGGTCGGTTCGCGGTGCCGGCGATCACGCCGGTATTCCTGAATCTGAGCCTGATCGCCGGGGCGCTGTGGTTCACCGGCTGGTTTGCAGAGCCGGTGATGGGGCTGGCCTGGGCCGTGCTGCTGGCCGGTTTCGTGCAGTTGGCGTTGCAGGCGCCGGCACTGGCCGGCATCGGTCTGCTGCCCCGGCCGCGGCCTGACTTCAAGGACAGCGGCGTGCGTCGCGTCCTCAAGCTGATGGTGCCGGCCTTGTTTGCTGTCTCGGTGACCCAGATCAACCTGATGCTGGACACCATCCTGGCGTCGTTCCTGCCCACCGGCAGTATCTCCTGGCTGTTTTATTCCGATCGCCTCTCGGAGCTGCCGCTCGGTGTGTTCGGGATCGCCATCGCCACGGTGATCCTGCCCGGGCTTTCGCGGCAGCATGCCGGCGAAAATGTCGGGCGCTTCAGTGAAACCCTCGATTGGGCACTGAGACTGGTGCTGCTGATTGGCGTTCCGGCCGCTCTGGCGCTGATGGTGCTCGCCGAGCCGATCCTCGCGACCCTGTTCCAGTACGGTGCCCTGACCGAATACGACGTCGAGATGTCGGCGCGCAGCCTGCGGGCCTACGCCTTTGGCCTGACCGCCTTCATGCTGGTCAAGGTGCTGGCGCCGGGCTACTTTGCCCGCCACGACATGGTGACTCCGGTGCGCATCGCGGTGCGTGCCATGGTGGCCAACATGGCCCTCAACCTGCTGCTGGTCTGGCCATTGGCGCATGCCGGGCTGGCGCTGGCCACCTCGCTGGCTGCATTGCTCAACGCCACCTTGTTGTACCGGGGCCTGCGCAAGCTGGATGTCTATCGTCCCGGTGCCGGCTGGCGGCGATTCGGTGCCCAATTGCTGGCCGGGAATGTGGCCATGGTCGTGGTTCTTTTGTGGATGAATCCGGCTACCGCCACCTGGTATGCCTGGGGGTGGCAGACCCGTTCGCTGGAGATGGCACAGATTTGCGGTGCCGGGATTGCCACCTACTTCGCGGTACTGCTGGCGGGCGGTATCCGTGTACGTCACTTCCGTAATCAGCAGGCCTGAGTCGGCGGGGCCGGCGGCGGCCATTTCAGCAGGTGTATCGTCGGGACTGCCTGCTCTATAATTGCGCGCTTGACTCAGCCTGGCGATGATCGAAGCAAACAATGGAACTGATCCGGGGCCTGCATAACCTCGCGCCGCGGCATCGTTCCTGCGTGGCGACGATCGGCAATTTTGACGGCGTACACCGCGGTCACCAGGCGGTGATCCGGGAATTGCAGGCGCGCGCCCGGCAAAAGCAGCAACCGGCGACGGTGATGGTCTTCGAGCCGCAGCCGCGCGAGTTTTTCCAGGGGGCGGATGCGCCGGCGCGTATCATGACCTTTGCGGAGAAACTCTATTGCCTGCAGGAAGCCGGCGTGGACCGGGTGCTGTGCCTGCAGTTCAACCAGCGTCTGCGCAGCCTGTCTGCCGAAGCGTTTGTGCAGGATGTGCTGGTCCGGGGGCTGGGAGTATCCTTTCTGGCCGTCGGCGATGACTTCCGGTTTGGCTGTGATCGCAAGGGTGACTTCGCATTGCTGCAGCGCGAGGGAGCACGTCTCGGGTTCGAAGTGCATTCCACGGCCACCCTGCAGGCAGATGGTGCACGGATCAGCAGCACGGCGGTGCGCCGGCACCTGGCGGCAGGTGATCTGGACGGGGCGGCCGAACTGCTCGGGCGGCCCTATTGCATCAGCGGGCGCATCGGTCATGGCGACCAGATCGGCACCCGCATCGGTGTGCCCACTGCCAACGTGCTGCTGAAACGGAACCGGATTCCACTGCGCGGCGTGTATGTCGTGCGGATATACGGCATTGACGAAGTGGGAGAAAAGCCCGCCTACGGAGTCGCCAACCTCGGTTCGCGCCCCACGGTGGATGGCGTCGAAGAACGCCTGGAAGTGCACCTGTTTGATTTTTCCGGCGATCTCTATGGCCGGCGGTTGCGGGTGGAGTTCATGGCCCGCATACGTGATGAAGAGAAGTTTGCGAGCCTGGATGCCTTGCAGGCCAAGATACACCAGGACATGGACCAGGCCAGGGATATCCTGCAGAACCTCACCGGAAAGATATGACTGATTACAAGCACACGCTGAACCTGCCGAAAACGGATTTTCCGATGAAGGCCAACCTGGCCAATCGCGAGCCGGAGACCCTGCGTCGCTGGCAGGAAGAAGACCTGTACGGCGAGATTCGCCGCGCGCGGGCCGGCGCCGAGAAATTCGTGCTGCACGACGGCCCGCCCTATGCCAATGGCGCCATCCATATCGGACATGCGGTCAACAAGATCCTCAAGGACATCATCGTCAAATCGAAGACGCTCGATGGTTTCGATGCGCCCTACGTGCCGGGCTGGGACTGCCACGGCCTGCCGATCGAACACCAGGTGGAAAAGAAACATGGCAAGGCCGGTCGCAAGATCAGCGCCCGCGAGTTCCGCGAGAAATGCCGTGCCTTTGCCGCGACGCAGGTGGAGGCGCAGCGCACCGATTTTCAGCGACTCGGCGTCCTCGGCGACTGGCAGAATCCCTACCTGACCATGGATTTTCGTTTTGAGGCGGATATCGTCCGGGCGTTGGGCCGGGTGATCGACCGGGGTCACGTGGTGCAGGGTTTCAAGCCGGTGCACTGGTGCCTGGACTGCGCCTCGGCGCTGGCCGAAGCCGAAGTCGAGTACGCGCCGCATACCTCGCCATCCATCGACGTGCGCTTCCCTGCCGTGGACCCGTCGGCACTGGCCGCTGCAATGGACACGAGCCTGCCGGACGGTGCAAAAGCGGCCCTGGTCATCTGGACCACCACGCCCTGGACCCTGCCCGCCAACCAGGCAGTCTGTCTGCACCCGGAACTCGATTACGTACTGGTGCGCCTGGCGGATGGTGAACACCTCCTCTTCGCCGAAGCATTACATGCAAGCGCGCTGGCGCGGGCCGGCATGGAAGGCTATGCGATAGTGGCTCGCTGCAAGGGCGCTGCGCTGGAACACCTGCGGCTGGCGCATCCGTTCAATGAGCGCGAAGTGCCGGTCATCCTGGGTACGCATGTCACCACGGAAGCCGGTACCGGTTGTGTGCACACCGCACCCGGTCATGGTCTGGACGACTTTCACGTCGGCAAGCAATACGGGCTGGAAGTGGCCAACCCGGTGACCGGTGATGGCGTGTTCCGCGAGGGCACACCGCTGTTTGCCGGTCAGCATGTTTTCAAGGCCAATGCCGAGATCGTTGCCACGCTGCGTGAACGCGGTGCGCTGCTGCAGGTGAGCAAACTGGAGCACAGCTACCCGCATTGCTGGCGGCACAAGACCCCGGTGATTTTTCGTGCCACGCCGCAGTGGTTTATCAGCATGAACCAGCAGAATCTGCTGGAACAGGCCAAGACGGAAATCGAGAAGGTTTCCTGGATGCCGGGTTGGGGGCGGGCACGCATCGATGCCATGACCACCGGGCGTCCGGACTGGTGTATCTCCCGGCAACGTTTCTGGGGTGTACCGATTGCCCTGTTCGTACACAAGGAAACCGGCGCACTGCATCCGCGCAGCAGCGAACTGATTGAAGAAGTGGCCCTGCGCATCGAGCAGGAAGGCATCGACGCCTGGTTTGAACTGGAAGCCGAATCGGTACTGGCCGATGAAGCGGCGCTGTACGACAAGGTCACCGACACGCTGGATGTCTGGTTCGACTCCGGTGTAACCCATGCCTGCGTACTCGGTGAAGCACGTGGTCTGCCATTTCCGGCAGATCTGTACCTGGAAGGATCCGACCAGCATCGCGGCTGGTTCCAGTCCTCACTGCTCAGCAGCGTGGCCATGAATGGAGTTGCGCCGTATCGCGCGGTGCTCACCCACGGGTTCACGGTGGACGCGGAAGGCCGCAAGATGTCCAAGTCGGTGGGCAACGTGGTGGCACCGCAGAAAGTCATGAACGCACTGGGTGCCGACATTCTGCGGCTGTGGGTGGCGGCGACCGATTACCGTGGCGAGATGACCGTCTCGGACGAGATCCTCAATCGTACCGCTGATTCCTACCGGCGTATCCGCAATACCGCGCGTTTCCTGCTGGCGAACCTGGCCGGCTTCGATCCGGCGC
>JBFJWR010000001.1:0-41871 GCA_041623535.1 Pseudomonadales bacterium | reverse complement strand
CCCACGTGCATGGGGGTTGAGCGTGACTCCATCAGGAACCAGCCGGCATCGGTAATCGGAATTTTCTGCATGGTCAGCGCCCCTCGCGTAACGAAGCTGATAGATTAGCCCAGATGCCGCGACGCGGCCTCCGGGTACCGGAAGAACCCCCGGCGGTTTCTAGCGGTAATCAAGCCCCATGGCCCGCCGCACGGAATCCAGCGTCTCGCGGGCCTGCTCGCGGGCTTTTTCACAGCCCTCGCTGATCACGCCGCGCACCAGGTCAGGACTGGACTCATATTCGCGGGCCCGAATCCGAATCGGCTCCAGGGTGGCATCCATCGCCTCGATCAATGGTTTTTTGCAGTCCAGGCAGCCGATGCCGGCACTGCGACAGCCTTCCTGCACCCATTCATGCGTCTGGGCGTCTGTATAGACCTTGTGCAGTTCCCAGACCGGGCACTTATCCGGATCACCGGGATCGGTACGCCGCACCCGCGCCGGATCGGTCGGCATGGTCCGCACCTTCTGGCTGAGGTCGTCCGTGCCCTCGCGCAACATAATGGTATTGCCGTACGACTTGGACATTTTCTGACCATCGACACCCGGCAACTTCGAGTCGGGCGTCAGCAGTGGCTGCGGCTCGGGCAGGATGGGACGCCCACCGCCATCGAGGAAAGCCAGCAGTCGTTCCTGGTCGCCCACCGACAGGTTGCTCTGCTCGCGCAACAGTGCCCGGGCGCGCTCCAGCGCCTCGTGATCGCCCTGCTCCTGGTAGCGTTTGCGCAGATCCTGGAACGCGTTGCCGGCTTTTTTACCCATTTTCCGGATGGCTGCCGCGGCATTCTCTTCAAAGCCCGGCTCGCGGCCGTACATGTGATTGAAACGCCGCGCCACCTCGCGGGTCAGTTCCACGTGCGGCACCTGGTCCTGCCCGACCGGCACCTTGCCGGCGCGATAAATGAGGATGTCGGCGCTCTGCAGCAACGGGTAACCCAGGAACCCGTAGGTATCCAGGTCACGATCCTTGAGATGTTCGCGCATGTCCTTGTAAGACGGCACCCGCTCCAGCCAGCCGAGGGGCGTGATCATGGACAGCAACAGGTGCAATTCGGCGTGCTCGGGCACCCGGGACTGCAGGAACAGGGTCGCGGACCCGGGGTTCACCCCGGCCGCCAGCCAGTCGATGACCATGTCCCAGACATGCTGCTCGATCTGCTGCGGCTGGTCGTAATGGGTGGTCAGTGCATGCCAGTCGGCAACAAAGAAAAAACATTCGAATTCGTGCTGCAGCCGAATCCAGTTGGCCAGAACGCCATGATAATGCCCCAGATGCAGGCGTCCCGTGGGTCGCATGCCCGATAATACGCGGGTCTCGGGGTCAACGTTGACCAAGTTGGATTCTCCAGGATGTCAGCGGATGAGGCCGCGATTATAGAGACTGTATGGGGCGCACGCGACCGCCTAGCCGAAGGAACTCACATCGCCACGACCCACCCGTATCACCTCCGGGGTACCGGAAATCAGGCTGATGACCGAGGTAGGCTCCAGGCTGCAGGCGCCGCCATCGATCACCAGGTCCACCGAATGCTGCAACTGCTCGCGGATTTCATGCGGATCCGCCATGGGCAATTCTTCATCGGGCAGTATCAGGGTGGTGCTCAGCAGTGGCCCGCCAATTTCGGCCAGCAGCGCCTGGGTGATGGCATGATCGGGCACCCGCAGCCCGATGGTGCGGCGCTTGGGGTGTAACAGGCGGCGCGGCACCTCGTTGGTCGCCTGCAGCAGGAACGTGTAGGGGCCCGGTGTATAGGCCTTGAGCAGGCGAAACGCCGCCGTGTCGACCTTGGCGAATACCGCCAGTTCCGACAGGTTGCGGCACACCAGGGTCATATTGTGCGCCGGGGTCAGGCGCCGAATGCGGCGGACCCGCTCGAGGGCATCCCGCTCGCCCGGCAGGCAGCCCAGTGCGTAGGCGGAGTCGGTCGGATAGGCGATCACCCCGCCCCGATGCAGGATTTCCGCAGCGCCCCGCAACAGGCGTTGCTGCGGGTTGTCGGGATGAATCTCAAAAAACTGGGTCATGAACGGCGTCCCGCCACCTGCCGGCCACCGGCAAATCCGGTACCATGGCGCGCTGTTTGCCGGGGTTGTTGCTGCTTCATGAAATTCCTTTTCGATTTCCTGCCGATTTTAGTGTTCTTCGCCGTTTACAAGGGCACGGGCGATATCGTGCTGGCCACCGCGATCCTGATCCCGGTCACCGCCGCCCAGGTCGGCTGGACCTGGTTCCGCCATCGCCGGGTGGAAAACATGCACCTGGTCACGCTGGTGCTGGTCACCCTGCTGGGCGGGGCGACCATTCTCTTCCAGGACGCAACTTTCATCCAGTGGAAACCGACTGTTGTGAACTGGTTGTTCGCCCTGGCATTCCTGTGCAGCGAATTCATCGGCGAGCGGAACCTGGTTCAGCGGATGCTGGAAGCCAACCTGCAATTACCCGCCGAGGTCTGGACGCGCCTGAATGCCGCCTGGATCACGTTTTTTACCTGCGTTGGCGGACTCAACCTCTTCGTGGCTTTTAATTTCGATGAAAACACCTGGGTGAATTTCAAGCTGTTTGGCATGCTCGGCCTGACACTGGTCTTTGTCGTGCTGCAGGGCCTGTGGCTGGCGAAGCACCTGCCGGATGACGAACCCGCTGACAGCACCCGCCCACCTGAACCACCCCACGGAGACCAGACGTGATGCTCTACGCCATCATAAGTGAAGACGTACCCAACAGCCTGCCCCTGCGTAAGAAGGCGCGCCCGGCGCACATTGCCCGGCTGGAAGCGCTGCGCGAACTTGGCCACCTGGTGATTGCCGGCCCGCATCCGGCGGCAGATACCGAGGAGCCCGGCGACCTGGGTTTCACCGGCAGCCTGGTCATTGCCGAATTTCCGTCCCTGGAAAGCGCCCAGGCCTGGGCGGACGCCGACCCCTACCTGGCCGCAGGCGTCTATCGACAGGTCATCGTCAAACCGTTCAAGCGCGTCCTGCCCTGAATGTTGCAGCCTTTTCACTATCGTTGCGATCCACGCAGATGGTGAAAAATTTTGACATTCCCCCGACGCCAATTACCATAGCCGCCTTGTTTCTGAAGCTGGTTTGTTCCGTGCGCGTCATCTGCCTGACCTTTACGCTGTTATTCCTGCTGCCCTACCCGGCCAGCGCCGAAGCTGCCACCCGCAACTGGGTGCGTGACTGGCTGCATGTTCCGCTGCGCAGCGGCGCCAGCCCCAAGCATCGTATCGTGCACAAGGGCCTGCGATCCGGCAGCGAAGTCATCGTGCTGCGGCGGGACGAAGACAGCGGCTATGCGCTGGTTCGTACCGAAGGCGGCACCGAGGGCTATATCCCCATCCAATACCTCGTCGATGAGCCGATCGCCGAGCTGAAGCTGGAGCAGGCCCAGGCCCTGATCCGCAAGATGCAGGCCAACAAGAACCCGATGCAGTCGCAACTGACCGCGCTGGAAGAAGACAACACGGCACTGCGCAAACAGAATGAAGTGCTGACCGCCGCCAAGAACGCGGCCAGCGAAGAACTCGAACGAATCAAGAAGCTTTCCGCGAACACGGTGGCCATCGACCACCGCAATCAGCAGTTGCTGGAGCAGAACCGTACGCTGAAGAACCAGATAGACGAACTGAACGCCGAAAACGGCCGCCTGAAAGACGCCTCCGGCCACGAGTGGTTCAAACTGGGCGCGGGTGCCATTATATTGGGGCTGATCATGGGGATTCTTCTTCCCCACTTCCGACCCAGGCGCAAGCAACAGTCCGGCTGGGTGTAGTACCCGAGATTTTAACGGAGCCGGCCCATGCAGTTTCCAGACACCGTGCGAATTCTGCTGCTGGACGACGACCCCGACATGGCAACCGAACTCTCCGATTCGATGGGGCGCGACCCGGATCGCAAGTTCAGCGTCACCCAGGAAACTGAGCTCGACCCCGCGCTGCACCGCCTGCTGCGGGACACCTACGACATCGTTTTCGTGGACTACGACCTCGGCAACCTGAAAGGCGATATATTTGCCTACACGGCCACGCTGTCTAAAACCGGCATGCCGGTGGTACTGCTGACCGGGTTTCCGAAACACAGTCTCGATACGGACACCCGGGTCCTGCTGGCCCGTAGCCGCATTCATTATCTGGACAAGGCCAAGCTGGGCACCCTGGACTGGGAAGGGTTTCTGGCCGGGCTCCTGGAGTAATCAGCCAGCGCATCCGCGCTCCATTTGGAAAAGCAAAGCGGCCGGACAGATCAGGCGGCAAAAGGCTTTTCAGGGAGCAGCCGGCGCCCGGCAGGCTGGCCGGATGGATACCACTGGCCTATGCTAGACCATGTCCCTGAAGACGGATCTTCACCAAGCGAGAGAGCTGCGCATCATGCCGATTACCACTTTCACCAGCAACGATGACAGTGAGATCACCATCAACGTCAGTGGTCGCTTCGACTTCCGCCTTGTGCAGGAGTTCCGCGAAGCCTACTCCTCGATCACCAAGCCCGATGCAACGGTCATTATCGACATGCATGACGCCGAATACATGGACAGCTCCGCGCTCGGCATGTTGCTCAACATGCAGAAGAAACTCGGTTCCGACCGCTCCCGCATCCGTATCATCAATTGCCGTCCGCATATCAAGAAGGTGTTTACCATCTCCCGGTTTGACAAGAAGTTCACGATCGAGTGATCTGAGTCCGTCATGAAGTTGCTGGTCGGAACGGCCAACTCGTACCAGTTCCGCTATTACCAGGACCTGCTGAAAAACTGCGATTTTGAACTCCTGCAGGCCTGCTCGGGCCCGGAAGTCCTCGCCCAGGCGCAAAGCGCCGCCCCTGACCTGTTCCTGCTCGACCGCGAGTTGCCGCAGATGGATGGTTTCCAGACTGCCCTGCGCCTGCGTGCGGCGGCCGGTTCGGTGTTCACGCCGGTGCTTTTTATCAGCCGGGATTCCGACCCGGAGATGCTGGCCCGCTTCTACCTCGCCGGCGCATGCGATGTGATCACCAAGCCCATAGACGCCAATCTGTTCACCGCCAAGATCGAGGCCCAGCGCCGCACCCGCGCCCAGAACGAGGAAATCCAGCGCGACCGGAATGAACTGCGACTGGCCCGCCAGTCGCGCGAGAAAGAGGAAGCGCTGGCCGCTCGCATCCTGAACCGGGCGCAGGGCCATGCCCTGCCCCGGGCCGCGCAACTGCAACAGCTGTTCCAGCCGATGAACGAGTTCAGCGGCGACCTGTTGCTGGGCGCACTCAGCCCGCGTGAGAGCCTGTACCTGCTGATCGGTGATGCCACCGGGCATGGACTGTCGGCCGCCATCTCGGCGATGCCGGTTGCGCGGATTTTCTACGCCATGGCCCGCAAGGGACTCAACATCGGCGACATTGCCCAGGAGATCAACCGCGACCTGCTGGAACTGCTGCCCGATGACATGTTCGTGGCGGCCACGCTGGTGGAGATCAACCAGGCCGGCACGCGCATGACCGCCTGGTGTGGTGGCCTGCCGGACATCTGGAAATTCGCCCCGGACGGCACGCTGCAGGTCATCACCTCGCAGCACATGCCGCTGGGCGCCGAGGAGGACGCCGACTTCGAACGGGACATACAGATCATCCCGCTCAGCCCGGGCGACCGCATCTACTTCCAGACCGATGGCATGGCCGAATCATTTTCCGAGACCGGGTCGCTGTACAGCGAGGAACGCCTGCTGAACATGGTGCGCAGTGTGCAGGCTGTACCGGATGCAGAGGCCCGCATTGCCACGATCCATGCCGATGTCCGCGAGCACATCGGCAGCGCCGGCCAGACCGATGATTTCACCCTGCTTGAACTGACTGCCGGGCAGCTCAGCAGCGCGATCGGACAGTCCGACGCCTCCATGCTGGACACCATGGTGCCCTGGCACCTGGAGATGAAGCTCGATGCCGACCTGCTGCGCACGACCGACCCGGTGATGCAGCTCATCGAGATGATCGGTGAAAGCCCCGGCTTTGCCGAGCACAAGGACATCCTGTTCACGATCCTGTCCGAGATGTTCACCAACGCGCTGGATCATGGCGTGCTCGGGCTCGACTCCAGGCTGAAGCACGATGAAGATGGCTTTGTCGAATATTACGCCGAGAAAGTCTCTCGCCTGACGGACCTGGAGACCGGCCACGTACACATACACACGGCGTTCCGCCGGAACGCAGGCGACGGCGAACTGCTCATCCGGCTGAAGGACAGCGGTGCCGGGTTTCCGTACGAACAGGTCCTGGCCCGCGATCCGGACGACGAGCAGACCCATGGCCGCGGACTCGCGCTGATCCGCACCCTGTGCGGAGAACTGGCATACAGTGACGACGGGCGCTGCCTCGAAGTGATCTACCCCATGGTTTTCTCGTAAGATAGGCGTTCGCCATTCGTAATTCAGTCAAGGGGCCGATTTTGAACGTATCGAATCTCGCAATGATCAGATCCATGGGGCTACTGGTGCTGCTGCTGGCCGGACCAGCCCTCGCCGCCGGCACCGGCGACGCGCCGAAGGCAGACGCAACACCCGCTCCGGTGCTGGTCCTCGTCTCAACCAGCCACGGCGACCTGACCCTGGAACTGTTCCCGGACCTGGCACCGGTGACGGTGAGCAACTTCCTCGAGTACGTCGACAGCAACTTTTACAACGGGTTGATTTTTCACCGGGTCATCCCGGACTTCATGATCCAGGGCGGCGGCTTCGACAATGACTTCAACAAGCGGAAAACCCGGGCGCCGATTCGCAACGAGGCGAACAACGGACTGCTGAACGGACGCGGTACGATCGCCATGGCCCGCACCGGTGATATCAACAGCGCCACTGCCCAGTTCTTCATCAACCTGAAGCACAACACCTTCCTCAACCACGGAGCCCGTGATTTCGGCTACGCCGTGTTCGGCAAGGTCAGCGAAGGTATGGACGTGGTGGACACCATCGCCGGCCTGCCGACCCACCGCGCCGGGCCGCACGCCAACGTGCCGAATACGCCGGTGATCATCCGCTCCATGCAACGCCTGCCGATCAGCAAGTAATTCCCGATGACGTGGCTGCCGGGGCTGCCCGCCCGTGGCAGCCCCGCGTGGCGTGACGATTACCGGCTAATCGATCAGCCCGAGTTCCGCGAGAAACCGGAAATGGGCTTCCACGGCCGCATGGCGCGGAAATGGATGGTCGAGGTTGGGTGAGCCCATGCGTTGCAGCTTGGGGAAAGGCCCGTAAGACAGATCCCAGTGATGGCCACGCAACATGGCCACATCCACCGACAGGCGGGAATGAACGCGGGCCTGCTCGGTCGTGACCTGCATGTCGTTGTTGGCGTCATACTTGGCCAGGTTCATGTAGTCGCGCATCTGGAAGTACGGCACTTCGAAAACGGTGGTGGCACCGGTGAAATTGAACACCGGAATCTTCAGGGCATCGAAGGCCTCGCCATGTTCTTCCATGAAGGCGGCGCGCTTCCAGGTGGTCAGATCCTCAATCGCCCCTTTTATGTCCCACTCGTCCATGCGCCGCAGGGTACCCTCGACGCGCAGTTCCGGCGCAATCATGTGCAGCACGCTGTCGATGCGCTGGGTCACGGACTCCAGTGGCATTTCACGGATGTTCTCGTGGATATCGTCCGCCATGTAGGAACCACCCACGGCGCCGGCCCAGTTGATCACGCAGCGCACGCGATCGCGCAATTCCGGGTGATGGACGAGGTAGGTCAGAATATCCGGCACGCCCTTGCTGTAACCCATGAAAAACAGGTCACCGGGCGCCTCGGCGTCGGCCGGGTCAATACGGGAATTATCCGGGGCCTCACCGTGACCGGACTGCACGGCGGCGTCGATATCAGCCATGTTCGCTTCACAGCTGCGCATCGGGTGACAGTCCGCCCGCAGGATGCGCCAGCCATGCTCTTTGCAGACACGCGGAAACTCCTCGGTAAACGCCCGCACCGGTAACACACCGTTGATCAGGCCCGGCGCGAACACCATGCTGGTTTTGGCCAAAGGCGGCGCCAGCGCCTCGGGCATGTCCACATCCCACTCGCGAAGGGCATCGCCCTTGAGAAAACGTTCTGCAATCCGCTGCCGTGCCGGACGGCTGTCGCGGCCCAGCTTGAGTTTCGCGGTCGCGGTGGCCACTGCCGCCTCATCCTCTGCCGCCAGGCTGATGAAGATATTGCGCCAGCGCCGGCCGCACCAGCCCTTCAGCCACGGGTCGGCGAACACACCGCGATCGGCGGCGACGGCCTCGCGCACCGCTGCGATCAATCGCTCGTATTCGCCGTCCTTCTCGTACTGCGCGAGTTCCTGCATATTCATGAATCGAAAGCCCCAGTCAGATTTCCGGATATTCTGGCTGCTGAGTATAGTCACATGGAAAACAGGCTAGAATGTGGCCAGTCAAGGACGTGGCCTTTTTTCGGCCGGTCGCCACCATGTAACCCACCTGCTGGAACTGTATGAATTCCGAAAGTGACATGCAGATTTTCCTGATCGAAGACGATCAGGATGACCAACGGCTCATATGTGAACGCCTTGAGCAGTTTCTCGACGCAAAATCCATCAAGACTGCCAGCACCCTGGCGTTAGCATCCAGGGAATTGATGGGTAACGACTACCGCCCGGATGCAATCCTGGCCGATCTGAACCTGCCTGACGCGCAGAATTTCGAAGTGCTCGACATGCTCTCTGAAGTTGCACCGAACATTCCGGTCATTGTGATCAGCCGCCTGGATGACCCGAATGTTCTCGAGCAGGTGCGGGGTACAGGCTCTCAGGACTACATCACCAAGGACTGGATAGTCCACAACCCGCATCCACTGGAACTGTTGCTGCGCATTACCAGCGCCATCGAACGCTTCCGGAATTACCGCAACCTCGCGCAGGTGCTCAATTTCAATCCATCCGGAACCGTGGTTGTCAGCGGCACTGGCATTGTGCGTTTCGTTAATCCCGCCGCCAACAAGATGTTCGCCGGTGCCGGCGGCCTTCCCATCGGCGCAGAGTTTGGCATTCCGATCGGCACAGAGACACGCCATTTGCAGAGCATTGATGGCCGTACGCTGCAGTACCGGGTCTCCGAAGTATTGTGGAATCATGAAAACTGCCTGCTGGTTTCCTTCCAGGACGTGACGGAACACCTGTTCATTGAGGAACAACTGCAGTGCAGCAATGAAGCACTGCAGGCTACCAATGAAGAGATGCACGCAACCAACGAAGAACTGCAGGCGGCCATTGAAGAACTGTCGGAAACCAGCCGACAACTGAAGGAGGCCCGTTCGATCGCAGAGGCCCGGGCCCTGGAGGCTGAAACCGCCAACAAGGCGAAGACCGAGTTCCTGGCCAATATGTCGCACGAACTGCGCACCCCCCTGAATGCCATGCTGGTGCTCTCGGGCCTGCTCGCGCGCAATGAAGACGGCAACCTGTGTGACGCCGATGTTGAAAATGCACGTATGGTGCACGAATCCGGCCAATTGCTGTTGAGCCTGATCAACGAGATCCTCGACCTCGCCAAGGTGGAGTCCGGGCGCATCGAATTGAACGAAGAGCCCGTTGCACTGGACCTGATGTGCGCAACCCTGTCCCGTCGCTATGAGCCCATCGCCCGGCAGAAAGAGCTGTACTTCAATTTCAGCCTGTCACCCAATCTGCCGGAGCACGTTGAACTGGATCGCTCCCGCGTTGAACAGGTGCTCGGCAACCTGATCAGCAACGCGCTCAAGTTTACGGATCAAGGCAAGGTGGTGGTCGATGTATGGCATGAAAATGCACCATCCACGGCGGTCGGCGCCGCCACGGCTAGTTATCCGCGCCTTTGTTTCAGTGTTCGCGATACCGGCATCGGAATTCCGACCGCGGAGCAGGATCGTATTTTCATGCCCTTTGAGCAGGCCGACGGCAGTTCCACGCGAAAGTACGGCGGCACCGGCCTCGGACTGACGATTTCGCGCAAACTGGCGCGGGCGATGGGGGGCGACATCGCGATCGAGAATCCTGATGACGGTGGCAGTTGTTTTACGTTTACTGTGCCGTTGAATATTGCCACCGAGACGCATGACCAATCTGCCTCGACCAGCCCGATTGGTAGCCGAAAGAAGAGTGATGAGCGGCCGAAGGCGCCTGCGCCGATTCGCAAAATCCCGACCAACGACATCCTCAAAGACCGCACCGTTCTGGTCGTCGATGATGACATGCGTAATGTGTTCGCACTGGCAGTGCTGCTACGCTCGCACGGCATGAAAATTCTGAAAGCGGCTGATGGCTTCAAGGCACTGATCCTGCTGGAAGCCCAACCAGGTGAGGTTGACCTTGTCCTTACGGACATCATGATGCCCAACCTGGATGGCCTGGGACTGATACGGGAAATTCGCAAGGATGAGCGGTTACGCGACTTACCCGTGATCGCCTGTACCGCGCGGGCCATGGAAGACGACGGCAACGCCTGCATGGAAGCGGGAGCCGATGCCTACATCAGTAAACCGATCAACGAAGACCTGCTGATCGAGAAACTGGTTGACCTGTTGCGGAAGTAAAGATCACCTGAAGCCAGCCCACCGGGCCGGCCAGCGCCGCTAACCCACCATGCCGAACACCTTGTCCCGCAAAATGGACACCTGGTCCCGCACCCGCGCCGCCTCCTCGAATTCCAGGTCCCGCGCATGCTGATGCATTTTCTTTTCCAGTTGCTCTATCAGGCGACCGAGGCGGATCGGATCATCCTCGGCATAAAGGGCTTCGGCCTCGGCCACCTCGCGCAGGGGCGCCGGTCGCGTGTCCCGCCCCTTGCGGCCACGCACCGGGACACTGGTCATCGCGCCCTCGAGTACGTCTGCCACCGACTTGCTGACCCCGACCGGCGTGATGCCATGCTCCAGGTTATGGGCGACCTGTCGCTCGCGGCGGCGGTCGGTTTCCCCCATGGCCCGCTCCATTGAACCGGTGATCTTGTCGGCGTACAGGATGGCCCTGCCATTGAGATTGCGCGCGGCGCGACCAATCGTCTGTATCAGCGAGCGGTCGGAACGCAGGAAGCCCTCTTTGTCGGCATCGAGTATGGCCACCAGCGAAACTTCTGGCATATCCAGCCCTTCGCGCAGCAGGTTGATGCCCACCAGCACGTCGAACTTGCCCAGTCGCAGGTCGCGGATGATCTCGACGCGTTCCACCGTGTCGATGTCTGAGTGCAGATAGCGCACCCGCACATCGTGTTCAGACAGGTAATCGGTCAGGTCTTCCGCCATCCGCTTGGTCAGCGTGGTCACCAGCACGCGATCTTCCACCGCCACCCGTGCGCGAATTTCCGACAGCAGGTCATCCACCTGGGTTTCCGCCGGCCGCACCTCGACAATCGGGTCCACCAGCCCCGTGGGTCGCACAACCTGCTCGACCTGTGCCCCGGCATGCTCTTTTTCGTAGTTTCCGGGTGTGGCCGATACGAAAATCATCTGCGGCGCGAGATTCTCCCACTCATCGAAGCGCAATGGGCGGTTGTCGAGTGCCGAAGGGAGGCGGAAGCCGTACTCGACCAGGGTCTCCTTGCGGGAACGGTCGCCTTTGTACATGGCGCCAACCTGCGGCACCGTGACATGTGATTCGTCGATAAACAGCAGGCCGTCGGCTGGCAGGTAGTCAAACAGGGTCGGCGGCGGCTCACCGGGATTGCGGCCGGACAGGTAGCGCGAGTAGTTTTCGATGCCGGAGCAGTACCCCAGTTCCTGCATCATTTCGAGGTCAAAGCGCGTGCGTTCACCCAGGCGCTGGGCCTCCACCAGTTTGTGGTTGCTGTGCAACTGCTCCAGTCGCTCTTTCAGTTCATCCTTGATCTGGTCTATGGCCCTGAGTATCGTTTCGCGCGGCGTTACGTAGTGGGACTTCGGATAGATCGTCACCCGCGCCAGGCGCTGCAGAATCTCACCGGTCAACGGATCGAAAAACGCGATATCTTCGACCTCGTCATCAAACAGCGACACCCGAATGGCGTCCCGCTCCTCGTCGGCCGGAAAGATGTCGATGACATCCCCCTTGACCCGGTAGGTGCCGCGCGCCAGCTCGAATTCATTGCGCTTGTACTGCAATTCAGCCAGCCGGCGCAGCATGCTGCGCTGGTCGATACGGTCGCCGCGCACGATATGCAGCACCATTTTCAGGTACAGCTCCGGGTCGCCCAGACCGTAGATGCAGGAAACCGTCGATATGACAATGGCGTCACGCCGCTCCACCAGCGCCTTGGTGGCCGAAAGGCGCATCTGTTCAATATGCTCGTTCACCGAGGCGTCTTTCTCGATGAAGGTGTCTGAGGACGGCACGTAGGCCTCGGGCTGGTAGTAGTCGTAATAGGAAACGAAATACTCCACGGCGTTATTCGGAAAAAACTCCCGGAATTCACCATATAACTGCGCGGCGAGCGTCTTGTTGGGGGCCATGACCAGCGTCGGGCGCTTCATTTCAGCAATCACGTGGGCCACCGAGAAGGTTTTACCGGAGCCCGTGACCCCCAGCAGGGTCTGCGAGGCCAGGCCGTCGCGCAGACCTTCGATCAGGCCCGCGATAGCGGCCGGCTGGTCGCCAGCGGGCTGGTAGTCGGATACCAGCTCGAATTCGCGCTCGGTGCGGGATCTGCCCATGCGTGTTGATTGCCTTCGCTGCGTTGCGGGATGCACCGTATTATACTGATGCACTTGTGCCCTGAATCATTTCCCTGGAGTCGTTTCGTGGAAATCCACCTGTCTTCCCGTGCCCAGTCGATCAAACCGTCCCCCACCCTCGCCGTAACCGCGCGTGCCGCGGAATTACGCGCGGCCGGCCAGAACATTATCGGGCTGGGCGCTGGCGAGCCCGATTTCGATACGCCGGACCACATCAAGGAAGCGGCCATGCAGGCCATCCGCGATGGAAAAACCAAGTACACTGCCGTTGATGGCACGCCGGAGCTCAAGCAGGCCATCATCCGCAAGTTCGAACGTGACAACCAGTTGCGCTACGAACCCAACCAGATCCTGGTTTCCTGTGGTGGCAAGCAGAGCTTCTTCAACCTGGCGCTGGCGCTGCTGAACCCGGGCGATGAGGTGATCATCCCGGCCCCCTACTGGGTTTCCTACCCGGACATGGTGCTGATCGCCGAGGGCGTGCCCGTCATCGTCGCCGCCGGCCAGGAGCAGCGCTTCAAGATCACGCCGGAGCAGTTGCGGGCGGCCATTACGCCGCGCACCCGTATGCTGGTGCTCAACAGTCCATCGAATCCGTCCGGCATGGCCTATTCCCGTGCGGAATGGCGGGCGCTTGCCGAAGTACTGCTCGAATATCCCGATATCCTGATCGCCACCGATGACATGTACGAGCACATCCTCTGGACCGAGGAGTCGTTTTCCAACATCGTCATGGCCTGCCCGGAACTTTATGACCGGACCATCGTGCTGAACGGCGTCTCCAAGGCCTATTCCATGACCGGCTGGCGCATCGGCTATGCCGGTGGTCCGGCGAAGCTGATCGGCGCCATGAAAAAGATCCAGTCGCAGAGCACGTCCAACCCGGCGTCGATCTCGCAGGCAGCCGCGGTTGCCGCGCTGGATGGCGACCAGCAGTGTGTGCAGGTGATGCTGCAGGCCTTTCGCGAACGGCATGATGCCGTCGTGGCCGGACTGAACCGGTTGCCCGGCTTTGATTGCGCCGCCGGCGACGGCACGTTCTACGTGTTCCCGAATGTTGCGGGTGCCATTGAGGCCTGCCCTGCCGCCACCGATGACCTGTCCCTGGCAGAGCACCTGATCGAACAGGCAGGCGTGGCACTGGTGCCGGGCACCGCTTTCGGACTGCCGGGCTATATGCGCCTGTCTTTTGCGACCAGCATGGAACTGCTGAATGACGCGATTGCGCGCATCGGCAAAGTATTGGCCTGATGGCGGCAATATCACACCGGCTCCGCCTGCCTGCCACAGCGCTGTACTTCGCGCTGCTGGCGGGTTGCGCGGCACCCACGCAGGAATCCGGCGCTCCGCAGCCGTCCCAGTCGCCGGCAAGCCCGGCTCAGCCCCAGTCCGTTGGCGAGGAATTGCGCGCCGCCGTGCAGGCATTCAACGAGCGGGACTATGTCGCCGCCCTGGACCTGTTCCAGTACATCGCGGAGCAGCCGGACCATCCCGACCAGGTTGCCGCGAGCAAGGCGCTGGGCGTGATGTATTCACGCGGTCTGGGTGTGGAGAAAAACCTGGAAATCGGTTCCGACTACATCCGTGCTGCGGCTTATGGCGGTGATGCCGAGTCGCAGGCGGAAATGGCACGCCGTTACGATTTCGCGGTCGGCGTGGAGCGCAACACCGATCAGATTTTGTACTGGGCCGGGCGCGCCGCCGAACAGGGCAATCCGCAGGGCCAGCAGTACATGGGCTGGGCGCATCATTTCGGCATTGGTGTTGAGAAAGACCTGGCCGCGGCCGTCCGCTACTACGAGGCAGCGGCCGCGGGCGGTGACCCCATCGCCCAGAACAACCTCGCCGTGCTGTACCAGAATGGCGATGGTGTGCCGGAGGACATCAACCGGGCGCTGGATCTCTACCGCGAATCCGCAGCAAAGGGTTTTGCCGCCGCCCAGATCCAGCTGGGCCTGCTCTACTTCCAGGGCGAAAAGGTACCGCAGGACAAGCAACAGGCGCGTGACTGGCTGAGCAAGGCAGCCGACCGCGGGCACCCCCTGGGCGCATTCTTCCTCGGACAGGTGAAGGAGAGCGACGGTGACCTAGAAGCCGCCCATCAGCTTTACCTGCGGGCAGAAGCCGCAGGAATCGCCCAGGCCGGCGAGGCGCTGGCCCGCATCCGCGAAAAGGCCGGCCATGAATAAGCGGCTCGCATCGCTGGGCTGCCTGGCACTTCTGCCCGTCCTGCTGCTTCCCGGTTGCGGGAGCGCGCCAGAGAAGCCCCCGGCATCTGAATACCGCGGCTCGGTGGGCTCACTGATTGAGGCGGATGCCGCACTCGGTGGCCCACGGGCAGCGGATGCAATCGCCTGGCTGGAACAGAACGCCGCTAATGCGGGCAGTCCCCACCACGAAAAATCGCTGCTGCGTCTTGCCCAGGCATATTCCTCGGGCACCGGCGTGGAAAAAAACGAGAACATGGCAGCCAGGCATTACTACTCGGCCGCCAAGTTGGGCAATACCGACGCCCAGGCCGAAATGGCCCATCGCTATCACCATGGGCTGGGCGTCGAGCCGAACCCGACGCTGTCCGTACACTGGGCGCGCAAGGCCGCCGAAAGCGGCAATGCCGAAGGGCAGTTGTTCCTGGGCTGGTCGTACGAGAATGGCATCGGCCTGCAACAAAACTACATGCGCGCAGCGCGTCTCTATGAGAATGCCGCGGCACAGGGCAATGGCCCGGCCATGTACCACCTTGGCACCCTGCACCACCGGGGTCGCGTCTACGCGACGAATAATGAGCGCGCAATCACGCTCTACCAGCAGTCTGCGGAAAAGGGTTACGGCCCCGCCCACCTGGCGCTGGGCTTTATTTACCTCGTGGGTGATGGCGTGCGCAAAGATCCCCGGCAGGCGCTGGAGCAGTTTTTAAAGGCCTCCGACCGGGAGGTGGCCGAGGGCGCATTCCAGGCTGCGCGCCTCATGGAGGGGCGCGGAGAGCGCGAGGTCGCGCGCGAACTCTATCGGCGCGCCTACCGCCTGGGCAAGATTTCCGCCATGCAGGACGTACGCCGAATGGACGGCCGCACCCTGCAGGGAGAAATTTACAGCAGCGAAAGTGCAACAGGATTTGACCCCGACTCCCCACCGCCCTAAAATCTGCGCCCTACCACGGGATCCCCGATAGCTCAGTTGGTAGAGCAGCGGACTGTTAATCCGCCTGTCGTTGGTTCGAGTCCAACTCGGGGAGCCAATCTCCTAATCCATCAATCTGATATACAAACGCTCTATTCAGGCGCAACCTGAATATGCCCCCCCTCTGTGTCTGCCTCGCACACTGATGCTAATGCTGCACTCGGCCATTTCCCCTGCAAAAAAACAAACTATTTTTTGTTCGCAACCTACTAACGCAAACATTGCCCGTGACATTCAATGGACAAATAGCTAACATTCGCGCCCCTTCGCAATTTTATAATTTCAGGACGCGCCACCATGAAGAAGCTAGCTGTACTGCTATCCATGATTTTGACCATGGCGGGATGCGCCACGATTATCAGTGGAACTGATCAAACTCTTACTTTTACCAGTGACCCGGAAGATGTTCAGGTGATCGTGGATGGCCAGCCGATTGGCGTGACGCCGTTGACCGTAAGCTTGAAGAAAAACAAGTTCGATACCGTCATGTTCAAGAGAGAAGGTTTCAAGACTCAGACCTTCCCGTTAGAGCAATCTTTTGACGGGATCACATTACTCAGCATCTTCTGGGACATTGGCACTACCGACGTAATTTCCGGGGCGGCCTGGGAATATGCTCCGGGTCAATACCACGTCATCATGAAAGCCAAAGAAGAAAGCATGATGCCGATCCAACCCAACACTTCGCTTGAATTGAAAAGCCTGGTATTGAATTTTGGCACCGAAATTCGCGAGCAACTTATGACAACGCCGGGTGATGCGCTGATAACGTTGAAAGGCATCATCGCAAAAGGCGGCGCGGTGGCCGATGATGCCAGCCTGAGACTCTTGGCGGACAGAACAACCGATGATCTTCAGTTTGGTAATGACATTATCGATTTTTACGGCTTGTCTGGATCGTAGTTAGCATGTAGCGGCAAGCTACTCGTTAAAGCTATAGGTCAAACTGCAGGATTGACGTACGCAAGTCTAGTTTGCTGCTTGATTTCGGGAGTGATGCAGACTCGCAGAGCCTGCCGACACCGCGTGCCAATGCACCCTCGCGACCTGCAGGCTCGGGTCGCGCGGGCTGTTCGGATTGGCGTGAGGTCGGAGCGATGAACTGGTGGCTGTCGTAAACCGTGCAGAGTCCACTTATCGAGCCGGCTAGAGTTGTGCAACAAATGGGGTCCGGCTCTCTCAACAAATCCAACAGATTTTAGTTACAGCATTATTGCAGTAGCCCGAATTGAACCGCCAACTGGATCGATGTTGAATTTGTCGTTATCCCAACATGGCATTCGAATCGATGACTACCCGCTGTCACGAACACCCGCCCTCCCGCAGCATCAACCCTCAGTCAGCGTCATCAATATATCCGCATACCACGAGCAGTTGAGGCCGAGGGCCTCGTCGAGTTTCAGATCGCGCGTACCGACATCGAGGCGCGCGGAGTGGATGCCGAGCAGGGTCCAGGGCAGGTCCTGCGCTGCACCGGCTTTACCGGTGGCGCGCATAACCACCGGTGCGCCACTGATCCCGCGGTGCGTGCGGGCGTCGGTGATGAAGTAGCCCTCGCCCTGGAAGCGCAGGCCGAAAGAGGAGGAGATCACGGCGTGGCGCGCCACCGGCATGTGGTGCAGCGTATCGTGAAACCCCAGCGGAAAGCCCACCACCAGCAACGAGGTGCCGATGGCGACCTGCGCGTCCGGGGCCAGCAGGTGGTCGGTGGTAAAGGCGCGATAGACGATGGTGTCGGGCAGCGCCTGCTGTTCGATCTCGATCGCCGCCACGTCGATCTCACCGGCCGCATCAGTGGCCTGGCGCCAGATGCTTTTGCCGTCCCGGTACAGGGGGATAGAGAAACCGGTGGAATCGGCCAGGTTGTGCGAATCGACATGCAGCTCGATCTCGAGCCGGTCCGGGTAGTGTTTGCTCGGTGCATCCACCATCACGTGCCGGCTCGTGACCAGGAACAGGCGCTCGTCGCGCCGGAAGAAAAAGCCCGTGGCGTTGGTCAGCGCGACCTGCTGATCCAGAGTGGTGATCCGTACTGCCGTCAGCGGCAGGGATTCAATAAATTCCGTTGTAGGATGCTCCCTGTTAACCGGACCGGGACTGCGGCCCGGGCGATGACATACACCCCGGCAGTGCCCCGCCCGGCACGATTATGCCCCGACCGGATTGCCGCGTCATTCATCAACCAGTTCGTAGGAACCGTCGGCGTCATGCGTCTCGTTGCCGGTCACCGGCGGATTGAACGCGCAGACCAGGCGCATGTCCTCGGTGCCACCGTAGAGAATGTGCTGGTCATGATCGTTCAGCGCGTACAGCGTTCCGTCACTGATCTCGTGGATCTCGCCGGTCGAAAGATCCTTGATGGAACCGTTGCCGCTGACGCAGTACACGGCTTCCAGGTGGTTCTTGTACCAGAGTGGCAATTCCGCGCCGGCAGGTATCACCGTATCGTGAAAGGAAAACCCCATGCCGTCTTTCTTGAGCAGCAGGCGGCGGCTGATCCAGCCAGGGCCCTTCACTTCCCGCTCGGTACCGATCAGGTTCTGCAATCGAACAATCTTCATATTGTATCCACCGTATCAGGGGGCCGGGTGCAACAGATGCGTGACCCCGACCTAATGTCGCCCTGCGTAATGCCCACAGGGTAAAGTCGAAGCGCCTCACACGGCCTGCAGGAGGCGCCATGACACGCGTAGCAGGACAGGACGATCAGATATAGAAATCCAGTTCTTCCTGCGCCGCGAGCAAATCACGCATGCGATCGGGATCATTCCCGAAAAAGTAGACGAGCCCCCAATGGGTACCGAACGCCGAGCGCTTGGTCACGGTCTCTTCCAGTGGCAGCGCAAGGTCGTGATACTCGTAGTACTCGTGCTCTTCGGTTTCCTTCGGAATCTCCAGCTTGCTGACCACCCGCAGACGCGGATACACGCCGAAACAACCGGCATGGCCCTTGGCATCCACCACCGGGCGCGGGAAGAACGACTCGACCTCTTCCGGGGTGGACTTGGGATCAAAGCACACCACCTGCGCCTGGTAGCAGTTGAATCCGTAGGCACGTTCAATCAGTTCGAAAGCCTTGAAGCCGGGCGGCCGGTAGGCCACTTCGCCGAAGTACATCTTGCCGTCACTGGTAACGAAGTATTCCGGGTGTATGAAGCCAAAATCAATTTCGAAGGTCTCGATCAGCTTGTTGATCTCCTCCTCCAGTCGTGGCCGCCATTTTTCCAGTTCCGGTGAAGCCGGCACGAATACGGAATAGCCCAGGCGGACATATTCGGAGATATTCAGGAAGCGGATCTTGCCGTCCTGGATCCAGGCTTCGACACCGAACTCCCAGCCGTCCAGATGGCTTTCGAGCAATGCCGGAAATTCGTCGGGGGTAATCGATTCGACATCCTCCACCGTACGGATCACGCGGTGACCCAGGCAACCGGCCTTGTCGAATGCCTTGAGGTGAATCGGATCATTCGGATCGCCATCGAGTTTGAGCAGCGTCTGATTGACCCGGCGCAGAAAGCGGACCACGTCGTCCTTGTCATGCGCTTCCTCGAAGATACCCACGCGAATGCCACCCAACTGGGCACGGCGCTTCATCAGGGCCTTGTCGCGAAACAACATCGACTGGCCGAGCAATCGCGGGTTACCGAGCAGCACCGAATTGATCGCGCCGGACCATTCGACGGTTTCTTCGAACAACGGAATGGCGACGTCCACTCCCTCTGCTTTCAGTTGTTGTGCAATTTCGTGGGAACGGTCGTTCAGCCGCTCAAAATTCCACGGAATGAACGGAATGTTGTGCTCGCGCGCGTACTCCTCGGCCCAATCCGGGGCCACCACCACGAAGCGACGGTCAAATTGATTAAGCGCCTCGATGGCGTTGAGAGACCAGCCCAGCAGGGCAACGTAGCCCTTGTCCGGATTCTTATCGGTCATGTTCCGCTCCTGTGTTGAATTGAAGTGGACTGCCAGCTTCCATTCCGGATTCCCACGGGGTGCACCGAGTCGACAATCACCCCTACCGGCAATGTTTTGCAGTAGTTACGCACCAGGGAAGGAAATCAAATCAGTTGCATGAGCGTAACAAATATTTGCGCTCGTCACGAATGCATCGCAGACCTGTTTCGCGGAAACCGCTGCAGGAATTAGCCAAAAGCGCTTGAATCAGCAATGATAACGATTGCAATCCGTGATGGGTCGCTTCTGTTTATCGTACGCGCACGATGCCTGTCGGTAACTGAAGTACGACATTAACCCGAACCGTGTCGAGGTGAATTCAAGCATGCTTCCTGATGCAACCCCGCCCACAGGGCCGGATGATATCGACCCTGCTTTACAGCGCCTCTGTGATGGCCTGGAACGCGCCCGTTCCGAACTGGCCGCCGCCGCAGACTTTGCCAAACCTGCGCATTTCGCCAAGGTACTCAGCTACGTACAGCGACTGTTGAAGCATCCTAACGGCCTGACCCCGCTGTACGCCGCCGCGCCCACGCTGGATACGGCCGGCATCTTCCAGGGTTCGGATTATGACCATCCGGAAAAACTCCAGCCGCAACTCGTGGCCGGCTGCTTCAACCTGGGCGAACTGAACGATGTCACGCTTGAGTGCCTGAACCAGTTGCGCATGCTCTCGATCGCGCGTGCGCAGTTCCAGCACCCCGGCATATCGGCTGAGCAGGCAGAACACTTCCTGCGTGCGGTACTGGCACTCAACCTCAGCCGCATATTCGGCACCAGTGACGAGGCCAGCCGCACCAAGCCATTGGAGGCCGAGGTACAACGACTGTTTCAGTTCATCGTCGAACAGGTTGGCTACGACCGCATGCTGGACGAACTGATCGAGGAAATCTGGCGACTGCTGCGCCAGCGGCCGATCAAGGTCGACCACATCACGACCATGGTGACCAACGTGGCGGTGTGCATGGCCGATCCGGACGTGAACCTGGGCTCGGCAGGCCGGGGTGCCGAACGCCTGACCAGTGCCCTGTTCAACCCGACAGTTGCCAGCCAGGATGATCCGGGCCTGGACATCTACCGCGAACGGCTGGAACAACTCGATGATGCGGGCATCCAGGAGGAAGCCGCGGGTTGCGCACGCGCGATGCATGACACCGGACTGGTGTCTGCCTATCACGCGGTGCTGCTGCGCTTCCAGTTGGATCGCGGCGTGGAGGCCATTTCGCAGACGCTGGGTCTTTCCAGCACCGGCCGCGACGTGCTGCTCACCTTTCATGAACTGATTCACACGCTGATTGAGCGCGCCGTCTACCCGGAAACCTGCCAGGCCATCTACGGCCTCGCCTGCATGCTCGAACGCGGCATACTTTACAGTCCGGCACTCGGACCCAGCCTGTGGCGACAGATCGACCTGCAACTGGACGACAGCGTGCGCGACACCATCGCCTGCGCATACGGCACTGCGCAACCTGCGGAAGTCCATCTGCTCGCCGGCGTACTGGGTATCCTCGGCCAGCCACTGGGTGTCGGCCAGGGTGACAACCCGACCTGCCAGGCCGCCCGCGCACTGTCCATGTGGGCCTACCTGCAACCGGATTATCTGCTGCAGCTACTGACCTGGGCAGCACGCGATTGCGAAGTCATCATGTATTTCGAGGGGCAGCAACTATCCTCGGCATCCATGGTCGATGGCTCGATGGAACGGCTGCACCTGGATCTCGACCCGGTCTCGCTGATCCTGGTCCCCCACCTCGATCGTGTGTACATACACATGGGACAGCTGGTCGAGGGTCGTGACGAGGATCCGCACTTCTGGATCAACCCCGAGTTCCACGGCCGCTGGGTGGGTCATGGCTTCGCGATCGCGGTCAGCATCGAGGACGGGCGTCTGTGTGACTACCACGATTTCATCCGTGGCTTTCACGCCAGCTATCACCCGTTCTACAACGGCAACAAACCGGTCATGTACCCGCAACCGGCCGGCATTGCCGCCACCGACTCCCTCGGCCGCTTCATCGGCTGGCACGCGATCACGCTGCAACGCGTAGCGCTCGACCAGAATAACGAGATGCGTGTGTACTTTTATAACCCCAACAACGACAGCGGCCAGGACTGGGGCAACGGCGTGCTGGTCGCCACTTCCGGTACCGGCGAATCGCAGGGAGAAGCATCCCTGCCTTTCGCAGAGTTTGTCTCCAGGTTGTACCTGTTCCACTACGATCCACTGGAACAGCAGGACCCGGCGCAGGTACCGGATGCACTCTGCGAGGAAATCGAGCAGATGGCATTGGCCAGTTGGGCCGTGGACCGTGCCTGAGCGCGCCGTATGCACCCCCCGATAACGAGGATGATCTTGCCATGATCGGCGACCGCGATGTCATAGCCTTTTACGACGAGCGGGTACTGGAACACCGACCCGACGTACAGGACGAATTCCTTCCCGGCAGGCTGGACCGTCGCCTGCGCGAGGTCCTTGCCGGACTGGAGGTCAAGTGGAACTATCCCGAGCACCCCGGGCGCCTGACGGAAATCCTGAAGCTGCTGAAGGCCCGGCCGGTACCCGGTGTGCGCTTCGAAAAGGGCAAGGTGGCCACCCGCAAACAACTCGGCCGCGTACATACCTCACAGTACCTTGAAGACATTTTCGAACTGCGTGGACGCAACGCCTGGCTCGATGAAGACACCACCGCGGTATCACCCGGCAGCGTAAAGGCGGCAGAAGTTGCCGCCGGCACCGCGATCGCCGCGGTAGAGGCAGTGGTCGCGGGTCGCTGCAGCAGTGCCTTCGCACTGGTGCGGCCTCCCGGTCACCATGCCGAACCGGTCCGCGCGCGCGGTTTCTGCCTGTTCAACAACGTCGCGGTCGCGGCAGCCCATGCGCAGGCAGCGCTCGGCTGCAAGCGGGTATTGATCGTGGACTGGGATGCGCACCATGGCAACGGCACCCAGGACATCTTCTGGGCAGATCCCGACGTGTTGTTTTTCGACACTCACCGGGCTGCCCCCTTCTATCCCGGTTCCGGCGATATGCACGAAATCGGTGCCGGCCTGGGACAGGGAACGACCGTCAATGTGCCCGTGCCGGGCGGCGCCGGCGACACGGCACTGCTCGAAGCCTTCCGGAAGATCCTCGTGCCGGCCGCAGAGTGGTACAAGCCAGACCTCGTTCTGGTGTCTGCCGGCTTTGATGCGCACCGCCTCGACCTCGCACTCAACGTGACGTACGGCGGCTTCGCAGCACTGACCGGCATCGTTCAGGAGATCGCCGACCGGCACTGCAACGGCCGCCTCGCACTGGTGCTGGAAGGTGGTTACCACACCGAGTCACTGGCCCACGGGGTACGTGCGGTGCTGGAAGTCCTGGCCGGCAAAAAACCTCAGAAAATTCAGGAATGCGGTGTTCCCGAGGTGCGCGAAGCCGCCCGCTATCATCGCGATGCCTTTCGCGACTGAGGCGGAAGACGCTGAGTCAGCGTTCGGCGGATGGGAGAGGCCGGCCGGGGTGAATCGAACTTTCGGTAACTAGTACGCGAATTTCATGTATGCAATGCCCGGTGCCAGCACCACCCGCCAGGCCAGTTCGACTTCACGGGTAAATCCGGGATCTGAGTCTGCCAGAACGCGGAGCAGTGTTTCCAGCCAGATATCGTAGAGGGCCGGTTCAATCCCCATCGCACCAGAACCATGCAGTTCGGCGATCCTCTGTAAATAGTCGGAACTTTCCTGCGTGACGTAAAAGTTCACCATGTAGTAAAACGATTTCTTGATCATGGACTGCTGACGCGCCATGTCGGTCTGTGCAAAGGCCTCGGCGACTCGCGGATCGGCCGCGGTGAATTCCTGGTAAAAACGGGCAAAGAAATCACCCTGCGGTACGTCAACACCCACGACCCGCGCAAAACTGTCATCGAATACTTTTACGAAATCCGTCATATCGGTTCCAGCATAGCCGGATCATATGTGGTAACAAAGGATCAAGCTGTCAGCATGACCTGCTTTGCGAATATAGATTGCAATGAATTGATCTGCATTAAATAAAGTCGCTTCAGGGCTACTTACTGAAAAGACTGCAAAACAATCTTGCCTTTAACCTGTCCGGATTCTATGCGCGCATGTGCTGCCCGGATGTTTTCGGCGTTAATCGGGGACAGCACTTCGGTAAGTGTCGAACGAATGCGGCCGGCGTCGATTTCGTCTGCCACGTAGTTGAGTAAATTGTGCTGCTCGATCATGTCCGGTGTTGCAAACATGGCGCGGGCAAACATGAACTCCCAGTGCAGACTGGCCGCCTTGGTTTTCATTCCTGCCATCGGCGTCGGCAGGCTGGCGTCATCGATGGTGACGATCCCGCCCTGCGGCCGGATCAGTTCCACTGCGGTTTCCCAATGGCGCATGTCATTGAAAATCGCGACGTGGTCCACGTGCTGAAACCCGAGCGCACGCACCTGTTCCACCATGGGCGCGCGGTGATTGACCACGTGGTCCGCACCAAGCTCCCTGACCCAGCTGGTTGTTTCCGGACGCGAGGCCGTGGCGATCACGACCAGCCCGGCCGCTTTCGCGAGCTGAATGCCAATGGAACCAACCCCGCCACCGGCGCCGATGATGAGCAGGGTCTGTCCGGCGTCTGCACCATCCCGGTCCACGCCCAGGCGATCAAAGAACGCCTCGTAGGCGGTGATCGTGGTCAGCGGCAGCGCCGCGGCTTCAGCAAAACTGAGGGTCGCGGGCTTGCGGCCGACGATGCGCTCATCCACCAATTGGAATTCGGAGTTGGAACCAGGCCGGGTGATATCCCCGGCATAGTAGACCTCGTCCCCCGGCTGAAAGAGCGTGACGTCCGGGCCAACCGCCTCGACCACGCCACTGGCGTCCCAGCCGAGCACACGGGGCGTCTCTTCGACCTGATCCTTGGGACTGCGAACCTTGGTATCGACCGGATTGACGGAAACAGCCCTGACCGCAACCAGCAGATCACGCCCCCCGGCAGTGGGCATGGCCAGATCCACGTCGAGAAACGCGTTCGGGTCTTCGGCGGGCAGATAGTGGGTAAGCGCGACAGCTTTCATGTTGGAAACCTCGTGGGGCTCATTGGGGAATGCATCCAGTAGTGGGCACTTCGTTGAGCGCGAATTCGATAATGGCGGCATCCAACCAGGCACCCGTCGTCCATTGTGAGTCAATGCACCGCTGCCATCCCGCCAATATTCACCACAGCCCGGAAAGCCGTTTGGTGACTGGCCGGACGACCCTGAAATGTCTAGGATGCTCATACGCCCTGGTGTTTGCGGGGCGTTGGCTCGGGAGTATTGGCCCACGATGGAAAACGCGCCACAAGCGCCCAACCTGCCGGGGTACCGGAACGGCAAATTCATCGCGCGCATCGATGACCGCAATCTCTTCGCGGCCGAGCGAGAGTCTGATGGCCTGGCGGTCGTCATTGAGCAATTGAGCCCAGACTATCACGACGCCCATGCACTCGCGCAGTTACATCAGGAGTATGCCACACGCAAGCTGCTCCAGGGCGTAGCCGGCATCCCCCCGGTGATCGACTTTTTCGATGATGACCTGAACCCATTGCTCATCCTTCGCTCACATAACGCGGTACCACTGCGCAAGTGGGTTACAGACCGGAAAATCACCACCGCCCAGGCGCTGAACATTGCATGGTCCCTGGCCGAAATACTGGGGTCTCTGCATAAAAAAGGGATTATTTACCGGGCAATTTCACCCGCACACGTACATTGGGATGAAGCCGAAAACCAGGTCATATTGCACGGCCTGCGGCGCTCTACGCAACTGGTGCAGCAAGCGGCGAATCATTGGCATGCACTGAGCGGCGATCTGCTTTTCATGTCGCCCGAGCAGACAGGGAGACTACCCCGCAAGGTCGACCATCGTTCCGATTTTTACTCACTCGGCGTCCTGTTTTACTGGATGCTGACAAAAGACCTGCCCTACGCCAGTGACGATCCGGTTTCTGTCCTGAATGAAATCATCACGGCGGAAGCGCCGCCACTTAGGGAACTGCGCCCTGACCTGCCGGAAATGCTTTGTTCAATCGTTCATCGCCTGCTGGAGAAGAAACCGGAAGATCGTTATCAGACCGCGGTTGGGCTGCTGGCCGACATCAGCCGCTGCCTCACTGAGTTCCGAGCAACATGCAGTATCCCGAAATTTGACCTGGGCATGCAGGATATCTCTGCAGAGTTTCACCTGCCCGAAAAACTGTATGGTCGTGAACAGCAGATTGAACAGATTCTGCAGGACTTCCGTGCCGTGGCCGATGGTGGCAGGCGGCTGTCCCTGGTGAGCGGTTTTTCGGGCATGGGGAAAACCAGCCTGATCGGAGAATTGCGGGAACCTGTGCTGGAGGCAGGTGGCATCCTGTTGACCGGAAAGTTTGAGCAATTCGACCGGGCCACACCGTTTTCTGCGGTGGTCAGTGCATTCTCGGGCATGGTGGGACAGATCCTGAACATGACCGAGGCCGAGCGCGGCATCTGGCGTGATCGGATTCGGGAAAGACTCGGGGTTAATGCCGGCGTGGTCGTCGAGGTAATCCCTGATCTGCAACGCCTGCTGGGTGCATGTGAACCCGTACGGTTTCTGAATCCCGCAGAAAACGAGAATCGCTTCCGCAATTGCCTGCGGGATTTCATCCAGGTTTTCACCAGCGCCGACCATCCCCTGGTGCTGTTCCTGGATGACCTGCAATGGGCGGATGCCGGCAGCCTGGAACTCATGCAGGACTGCCTGACCAGTCCTGCCCACAACCATTTCCTGGTCATCGGCGCTTTCCGCGACAACGAGGTTGATGATACACATTCGTTAACCAGGGTCCTGCAGGAAGTCGACAAGTCAGGCACACCCAGCACCCGCATCGAACTGCCGCCCCTGAGCCAGGAGCACATTCGCGAACTGCTCGCAGACACGCTTCGGCAATCGACCGAAAAACTGAACACGTTGTCGGCCTTGGTGCTGAAAAAGACACTCGGCAACCCTTTTTCCTGCAGCACCCTGATTCGGACCTTGCACAGCGGCGGCGATATACGTTTCGATCCGATTCAGCACGCATGGTGTTGGGACGATCAGGAAATCGCCGGCAAAGCGGTCTCTGAAAACGTCGTCGAATTGCTCATCGATCGCATCAGTTCGCTGCCGCGACGCACGCAGCAGGCCCTGCGTCACGGTGCCTGCATTGGCAGCACGTTCGATATTCGCACGCTGGCGCTGGTATGCGGCCAGACCATGACAGAGATCGCAACCGCATTGTGGCCGGCTGTCGAGGCGGGACTGTTGGTCCCCGACAATGCGAACCATGATCTTCTGCGCTGCGTCGAAGGGACCCAGATGCAGGAACGGTCTTACTCCATGATCAATGCCAGTGATACGTTTCTGCACGACCGGGTACAGCAGGCTGCTTATGAAATGATTGGCCAGCAGGAGCGGCTGCTGAACCACCTGCAGATTGGCAGACTGCTGGTCGAAGCATGTGAGGCAAATATTCCGGATAAGAATCTGTTCTCAATCGTAAATCATTTCAATGTTGCACGAACCCTGATTTACGAGGAACAGGAACTGGTACAGGTCGCAGAACTGAACCTGCGCGCCGGCAAGCGAGCCATGGCATCGGCAGCCTACCAATCGGCTTTTGAGTTCCTGTCCCTGGGCGTAAAGATGCTGCCTAAAAATGCCTGGCAATCGGCGCGCTCACTGACGATTGATCTTCACCACGAAGCAGCCGAGGCCGCCTACCTGAGCGGCAACCAGCAAGCCATGCATTCGCTGACCGGCGAAGTCCTGCGTCATTCGAAAAATACATTGGTCAACGTCCGCAGCCACGAGATTCGCATTGATGCACTGCTGGCCAATAACCGCATGAAGGACGCTATCATGGAGGCGGTACCGGTGCTCAGGAGCCTGGGGATTCGCCTGCAACCGGATCCCGGAAAGTTGTCCGTGGTGCGCCACCTGCTCCACACGCGGATGCTGCTGCTGAATACGAAACCGGATAGTTTTCCGGACATGCCCGAGATCACTGATCAACGGGTGTCATCAGCCATGCGTATTCTCAGTCGCCTGATCTCCGCGTCCTACATTGCCAGCCCCAACCTGTTTCCCATCGTGGTGCTCCGGCAGGTACAACTGACCCAGAAATATGGCTTGTCAGCGGAATCGGCAAGCGCCTTGGTTATTTATGGATTGATCGTGTCCCAGGCTACGGGTAATTATGAACAGGCTTTCCGCTACGGGCAGGCCGGCATGCGGGTTCTGGACCTGTTCAAGGACTACGAGTATCACGCCAGAACCTATTTCAATTTTTTCAAATTCATCCATCACTGGAAGCGCCCAATAGGCGATACGCTCGATCCGTTTCTGAAGGGCTACCAGTTCGGTATTGATCACGGTGATTTCGAATACGGCTCGTATTGTGCAATTTCCTACTTCGTGACGGCAATTTACTGCGGGAAAGATCTCCAGGGCCTGGTCAGGAGTATGCCGATGTACCTGGAGGCCGTGCGTAATCTCAATCAGATCACGCCACATACCTACATGAGCATCTGGACCCAGTACGTCGCCAACCTCGCTGATGCAGACATCCGTGATCCTGCCCGCATGCAGGGGCCATGGTATGACGAAGCAAAGCAGGTGCAAGAGCAACTTGCTTCTGACGATCGCACCGGCCTGGGTATCAGCGCGGCTTCCAGTATGCGGCTTGCCTGGCTGTTCGGGGACTACAACCGTGCCTGTGAGCTCGCGCTCGAGGCGGAATCCTACATCGAGAACGTGCAGGGGCTCATCGACGAACCGTATCTTCACTTTCACACGGCCCTCGCTCGCCTGGCCAGGTATCCGGACGCCGACCGCAACGAGCGTGGAAAATTGAAGAAGCTGATTCTTGCATCGCACAAGAAGATGGAACACTGGTGTCAATTCGCGCCCTTCAACTTCCTGTCCAAACTCCACCTGATCCAGGCGGAACTCGCGCGGATAGAGAATCGGCCGCGCGCAGTAGATGGACTCTACACCGCGAGCCGCGATGCGGCACGGGAACAGGGATTTACCAGTGATCTGGCTTACATCGCGGAATGCCGCGGACGCTGGCTGGCCGCCGAAGGGCACCACGATGAAGCCGACCAGTGTATCGCCGAGAGTTGTCGTGCATATATCGAATGGGGCGCCACTAACAAGGCCCGTCACCTGACTGCGCAATTCAACCTCGAGGACAGGCTGAAAGGCTAGAATACAGGTAGCCAGGACACTCCCCCGCAGGGTTTAGTCGTGGTCAGGCCCCCGCAGTGTATGGCGCGCTGCGGGGTGCCGCTTCCCCGCCAGCGTGACAAGAAGATTCGGAGCCTTGAACGAAAAATGGGCCGTGCGGGAATTCCGCACGGCCCATCAGCCGGTCAGTCAACTTCTCAGCGTGCAGATACGCCGAGGGCTTCAATGGTCTCAACGTTCAGGTAGCGATCTACCGGCAGCCCGCGTTCGCGCTGGAATGCATTGAATGCGGCGATGGTTTGCGCACCGACGACCCCGTCAATCGGACCGGGATCGAAACCAAGATCCTTCAGGGCGCGCTGAATGCTGGAAATACGCGTTCCCGTCATGTTGGTTTCGCAAAGTATCGAGCGCCACTGCATATGGCCTTCCTTTTCCAATTCCTTGAGTTGAACCGTTTCATACTTGGCGGGAATCGCGATGCGCTTTTCTTCAGCCTTGCGAACCAGCTTGCGCACCGTGGCGGTTTTGTATTCTGCCGGAATGTCGATGACACGTGTGGTGGCCGGCTGCTTCACAACCCGGCGCTTCACAGTCTGGTATTTGGCCGGCGTTTCCGTCAGGCAGATCTGGTTGCCGGTACGGGTCTGCTTGGGGTGATCCATATTATGGACTTCGTGCCAGAGGAACTTCTGGTCCGCAACTTTCTTGCTCACCGAAACAGTTTCGTATTTTTCCGGTATGTTGTTCTTCAGTTCACCGGCCTGCTTGACCAGTTCACGCACTTTCACCGTCTCATACTGCGCCGGAATTTCAATCTTGCGTGAAGTTGCCGGACTGACCAGGGCACGCCTGCGCAAGGTCTTGAAGGTGGCCGGCACTTCGACCAGGCACATGATCTCACCGGTCGCTTCGTCGATCCGCTGAACCGGGCCCGTGCCCTTCTTCCAGATGGTATGTGCGGGCTTATCAATTACCTGCTCTTCAACCCATTCGTACTGCGCGGGAACTTCTTCCATGCGGAAAGAGGCTTCTGCAACGAGGCGTTGCTTCTCTACCCAGCGATATTCAGCGTCGGTCGCCTGGATCACATCCACGGCTTCGCTGACGACAACCTGCTTGTTTTCAGTACTGAATTGCGCAGCCTGGTAGTGCTCGTGGAAACACATGCCCGGTGTGGCTGCATCCAGGTCAATACCGTGTTTTTTGGCAGCATTCAGCAACTCGGAATTCGCCGGTGCCGCATTGCCCAGACCCACACGCCAGATACGCTGAGCTTCCTGGGTCAGGACCCGCTCTTCTTCCCATCCCCAGACTGCCGGAATGGCTTCGACGCGGGTGGAGGCTTCTTTGACCAACACCTGTTCCGTCACGTTCTGGTACTCGGCCGGAACGATCTCGACGCGCTCACTTGCTTCGCGCACGAGCACATCCTTGGTTTTGTCCCGGTAGGTAGCGTCTACCCAAACACGTGCATAACATTCGCCTGCCTTGGCATTCGGCGGCAACAGGTCACCCATCGGATTGGGCACTGCAGCACCGGCAGACGCCGTGGCAGCCTGTTTTTCCTGCAAACTGGTGCGCAGGCGTTCATTTTCGGAAGCCGTTGCATCCACTTCCTTCTGCAGTTGCGCAACCTGCCTGGCGTAATCATTGTTCAGGCTTGCCGTATCATCAGCGGTTGTCGCACACCCGGCCAAAACGGTAACCCATGAAGCCAGCATAAAATTGATGGTTCGTTTGCGAACCAGGCTGGTCGCTGACGATGAAATATGAGCGTCCTTCATATGAATTCCCCTGTTGAAATTGAGTTGCCGGATGACGAAATTATGACCGCACGCAGATGGCTGGATATTGGCGCAGAGACCAATAAGAGAGCAACGATAACCCATCCAGACCAATATGGATACCTATTTCTTACATCCTGATGCGCCATATTGCCATTTTCGGATCATGGAGCAGATGCGTCGCAAACACGTATTTGGGCAGGAAAAGACGCTTTCGTTGGCCGGGGATACGCTCGCGGGAACCGTCAGGGCGCCGCCAGCGGTGAAATCAGCGCCTCGAAGATCAGCCCTTCAGACTGAAAAACCGCCGTATACGCTGCAGGATTTCCCGCTGCTCGGTTTTGCTCATCGCCTCATGGGCGGCTTCGTCCAGTTGGTTCTGCGCCACCGCCAGGTCAGCCCGCCGCTCGGCGATAATCGTGGAAATTTCCTCGGCGATGGCTGGTCGTGCTGTAAGCACTTCCTCGAAACCGTCGCGGGACAGCCGGTAGCACTCCACATCGGTGACAGCGATCACGCTGGCGGTGCGCGGCGCGCCGGTAAGCAGGCCCATCTCGCCGAAGTAACTGTCACGGTGTCCCGCTTCCAGTCGCGCCAGTGTCCGTCGCCGCCCGGAACCTGAATCCAGCACCACTTCGACCGCGCCATCGACAAGGATATACAGCCAGTGCGCCGTCGCACCCTGTGCTGTAACCACGTCGTCTGCGACAAAGGGCGTGTAAAGCAGGTTGCCGGCCAGTTTCTGCAGTTCGTCCTCGTCCAGGCTGCGAAACAGTCCCACCCCTCGTAACAGCGCCACGCGCTGTTCAATGTTCTGCAATCGCTGGCGTGCTTCCTGGTGCTCGTCCTCGCTCACGATATGCAGTTGCTGGCCAGGAAGGGCGAGGCGAATACCGGCCCGCTTGAGCGCCGCATACACCCGGCTGCGGATCGCCGAATCGGTCGGGTCATCCACCGCCAGGTCGGTCAGCCAGTAGCGCACCGCGTAACGCACCACGCTGTCGTTTATATCCATGGTGATGCAGTCGGGAGCCGGTCGGCTGGCCACGTGCCGGACGTTGGCCTTGCGCAGTGCTTCTTCAATCACGCGCGTCACGCGCCGGGGCGAGGTGTCCAGGCCGACACTGAACCAGATCCAGCGCCGCCACTGGATCGGTTCGCCGGTACGCCGGCCGAGTATGGAGAACTCGCGCTTGGTCAGCAGGCTGTTGGGGAAGATCACGGTTTCCCAGTTGCGCGTTTCCACGGCCGTGGACCGCCAGCGGATATCCACGATGCGCCCGACCAGTTCACCGACCTGTATCCAGTCACCGACACGGATGGAGTCGTCCATCTGCAGGGTCACGCCGCCGAGGATGTTGCCGATGGTCTCCTGCAGCGAAAAGGCCAGTACGCCGGTAATCACCGCCGAGGTGGTGACTATGCTGCTGAGATCCAGGCCTATCTGTGAGAGCCGGATAAAACCCCATAACAGGTAGGCGATGAAAACCAGTACATCTTCGAGAATGCGCGGCGGAGTGATATTCAGTCGCGGCAACAACAGGTGAAAAACCGCCTGCCCGGTCAGCCGGATCAGCGCCAGCCCCATGAGCAGCACACCAATATTGCGGGTGCTGCCCGCCCCACCCGTCCAGCCGCTACTGTGCAGCGCGGCACTGATGAGAATCATCAGTATGGAGAACCCGTACAGCAACAGCGTGGTGCGCAGGGACATGCGTATGGACCAGGCACCACGGAGCAGCAGCAGAACTGCCAGCAGAACCAGGGGCGCCTGTACCGGCATCCCGACATCCATCAGCGACAACGAGACTGTCGTCAGCAATGATTCCATTCGGTCCCTGTCCTCGCGCTGTCAGTCGCCGGCGCGATGCCGGTCATACGGTTCGTCCTGATTCTACCAGCGTCGCGCTTCCTCCGGCGCGGGCGCAGGATCCGGCTGTAGCGGGGCCAGGTCGGCCTCGAACAGTATTTCTGCCGGTTCCGCTTCGGGCATACGTACCTGCAGTTTCCCGCAGCGCGTTGCCACGAGCAGCCGCCCCTGCCGGTCCCAGTCCGCCCACTGCAGGTCATCCAGCGGGAAGATGTCATCCTTCCTGCCGATGCTGTAACGCACGTGCATGCCATCCACCGCCTGCCCGGATTCAAACGCACCGCCGGGCACACCCACGCTTTCCACGTACAGCATGGCCTTCCCGCCCGGCTGGCGTTTCTGCAGGCGCGCATTGCGATTCAGGTCCCACATGTCTTTCGGCTGCCTGGGCGCGCAATCGGCGGTTTCCTCCCAGCCACGACGTCGTTCGCAGGCAAACTGGATACTCGGGTAGCTATGCAGCCCGTAAGGAAAACGCACCGGCAGCTCATCGATGCCGATCGCCCCGCCACGCTTGTCCGCATCCAGGTAATAACCACGTGTCCACGTCCCACAGGTGCCAACCGCATATAGCGCGGTCAGCCATGGCAATCGGGATACCGCGACATACGCGTCGCCATGCTCCCAGGTCGCGGTCGGGTCATGGGCGAAATAGCAGAGGTATTTTCCGTCGGGGGACACATCAGAACGACGCGGAAAAAGACGTGCCCGCAGCCAGGCGCCCGGCTCATAAACCTTGCGTTCCAGATCCCAGCGCCCGACGTGACACCAGTCACTCGGACCACGCCGGAACACGGCCACCACCGGTGCATCCAGTGCCGGAATACAGTAGATGCGCGGAGCTGTCTGCCGGTTCATGCCTGACGGGTTTCCTTTGCAGTCGCATTCTGGATGTCTGGCAAAAATTATAGTTACCACGCGGGGGCGGGACAGGAAGCGCGTTTCACGGCTTCGTGCGACCCGCGTTGCACCCTGAACTCCAAATTCAGTTGTCCGGGCAAACCGCAGAGCAGGCCTGGTGCAAATTGCCATTCTCAGGCCACCGGCAGGTGGAGGCTGGACACACCCGACTTTCGATCGGGGCAATCTCAATTAAGCTGAATGAATAATGAGTTTCAACATTCCGCAAAGCAGATTGACGGCCATGGTAATAATCAAGGTTCTTTGTGTCGAAGATGACGAGGATGACTTCAACACCCTGAAGCATCTGATGCAGTCGATCTCGCGTGATACCGAAGACATGTATTTCGTGGAGCGCGCCAAGTCTGCGGCCCTTGCGCGTGCTTACTCCGCGGTCGGAGAATACGACCTGTTTATCGTTGACTACCATCTTGAGGGGGATGCGACCGGCGGCGATTTCCTGAAACAGATTCAGGAGGAACATGCCGGGGCACCGGCCATCCTGATCACCGGACGGGAATCCATCGACCTCGACACCGGGGCACTGGAGGACATCAGCACCGGCAAGATCGTATTCCTGAAGAAACGTGACCTGACCCAGGCAATACTGCACCAGACAATACGCGCCGTGCTGCGCCGCAGAATGCGCCTGCTGGTTCTTGATGACGACTCGGAAGATTTCGAACTTGCCCGCACCCTGCTGCAGATGAGTTCCAGTTACCGCTTCCAGGTGGACTGGGCGAGTTCCCTGGACCAGGCCATGCAGCGACTGGATGAGTGCTCCTATGACGGCTTCCTGATCGACTATCACATCGGCAATGCATCCGGCATTGAATTCGTGCAGGAACTCAAGCGGCGCAATGTGGATAAGCCCATGTTGCTGGTCACCGGCCACAACGATACCGATCTGGATGAAGACGCCAGGGACGCGCTGCAACTGCAAAACCTGAGCTTGCTGTCCAAGCACCAGATCAACACCGAAAACCTGGTACACAGCCTGGAACAGGCCGGGAACTGGAAAGCCTCCTGAACCCAGGCTGCCGCCCTTCGCGACCCCGTATTATCCACAGCGCATTCTGCGCCGGTGGGTTATTATTACCCGGTGAATGAGATCCATGCGCTGTACATAGAAGACGATCAGGATGATCAGGCCATCATGCGTGATTACCTGGGCGATCTGGATAATGTGCAGGTGCGACTGACAGCCTGTAACGGCACTGCGGCGGCAGAGTCCATCCTTTCCGCTACGTCTGGTCATGCACCAGACGTACTGATCGTGGACAACCGCATGCCGCCCACTGACAAGTACGTGACCGGCAGCAACTTCCTCAACCACCTGGTTCTTGCCGGCAACGATATCCCGAAAATCCTTGTTTCCGGCGCGGCTCCCGAGCTCCTGCATGCGGAAACCCAGAACCTGATCTCCAGTGGAGCCATCCATTTCCTCCACAAGGAAGCCATCACGCCACCACTGCTGGCCAGTATTCTCATCGAAGTAACGCAGAAGCGTACCGACGTCGCCCCGCCTTCGGCTGCGCAAAAATTCTCCCGCCCGGTGACCCCCTATGGCGGGTTTGCCGAAGCATCCCAGGGCCTGATCGAGCGCCTGCAACGCAAGCACGGATTCGGCCTGGTCATGATGACCCGCCGCCAGGGCAAAGACTGGCTGGTGTTACAGGCCGCCGACCGTGACTACGGCATCAAGGCCGGCGATCTGCTCAGGTGGAGTGACTCTTTCTGCGCATTGATGGTCGAGGACCATGGTCCGATGTTCACCAACAACAAGGATGAAGTGCCTTTATACCGGGACTCCAACGTCGCCGACCAGTTGCCTATCACCTCCTATCTCGGCATTCCGATCTGCCGCGGCAGTGGCGAATTGTTTGGAACATTGTGTGCCATCGATCCGCAACCACTGGATAAGAACATTTCGCGCGACCTGCCGGAACTGATGGAGGAATGCCGCTTCCTCGCCACCATCCTGGAAAACGAACTGCTCGCCGAAACCCTGCTGCGCGAGAAGAAGCGGGCAGAATTCGACTCCATGACGGATGGCCCCACCGGCCTGTACAACCGGCGTGGCTGGGATCTGCTGCTGCAGGCCGAAGAAGGTCGGTGCAAACGCTACGGACACCCCAGTGCGGTCATCGTCATCGACCTGGACGGCCTGAAAAAGGTGAATGACGAACAGGGGCACGATGCAGGGGACGCCTTGATTCAGAAAGCAGCGCAAGCACTTGCTGAAACGATCCGCAGCGAGGATATCGCCGCGCGCCTTGGGGGGGATGAGTTTGCAGTTCTGGCGGTTGAAACCGCGGAAGACTCTGCGCAGCAACTCCTGGACCGGCTTGAAGCCGCGCTGGCGTCATCCGGCGTTGCTGCCTCGCTGGGTGTCTCCTCGCGCACAGCCGCCAGGTCCCTGGTCGACGCAACCAAGCAGGCAGACGAAAACATGTACTTACAGAAAAAACAAAGAAAAAGCGCCTGAGCACGAATCGCCCGCTACAGACCCTTCCGGGTTGGGGTGTCGACCCAGCCAGTTGCAAGCTCGGCACTGATCACCGACGAGATTTTTGAAGTAAAGCGCTCAAACGCGGCCAGTGTGCTATCCGGATTCTTTATGGGCGTGCGAAACAGTGCATTTATGATTCCCAGCACTTCCTGCTGAGCGGAGACGATCGGCATCCCGACATATCCGGCAATGGACATCTCGCGCAGCATGGTGTCTTCGGGAAACTCGTCCGCCACACCATCCGCGTACAGACAGGGGCTGCCCTCCACCACCTCTGCACACGGCGTGCCGGCCAGTTCGTAGGTGAAATTGGGTTGGATTTTCCGGTTCTCGCAAAAGGCCAGGGTCTGCACGGCGGAACGGTCGTCGACCAGCCGCCCGACCATGGCAAGATCCGCACCCACCACGGTTGCCAGTCCGGACACAGCCGCCTGGAACCACTCGCGGCCCACCTGCTCCGGCAGATCAGCAAGCAGACCGTCGATGGCCATGTTCAGTTTTTCAGCATCCACTAATGGCATATTGATTCGTACAGAACAATCGCAACACAATGATCCAAGGCAGTATAGGTGATCGCTTCGCGACGGTAAGCCGACGATTGCCAGCACCTTGATAAACGGGCCGGAAGAGAGACCAGGTGATTCATCGACCAACGAGACATCCCGGGTGCCGGGCATGACCCTGCGCCGCAGCCTGCTCCTCGCCGGCCTGGTGCTGGGGGTTCTTGCACTCTATTTTGCAACACGTCCTCCCGGCGTGGTGACAGTGCTCGCAGATTCTGGAACGGGTATCCCGGCCGTGACCGAAAGCGACCAGCGCTTCCGGTACGAGATCATCACCAATGAACTGGAACATCCCTGGGGCATGGCCCTGCTGCCGGACGGCAACATACTGGTGACGGAACGACCCGGCCGCCTGCGCATGATACGCAAGGGAAAACTGGACCCGGCGCCCATCAGTGGCCTGCCCGATATTATCGAGATGGGTCAGGGCGGCCTGCTGGATATCATCCTGCATCCCGGGTACGAACAGAATGGCTGGATCTACTTCACCTACGCCGGCGGCTCCCGCTGGCAGGCCGGCACCCATGTGGCCCGGGCCCGCCTGCAGGGGCACGGACTGGTCGACCTGCAGATTCTCTTCGCCATGCAGCGCCTGACCGGTCGCGGCCAGCACTTCGGTTCGCGACTGGTGTTCGACCGGGAGGGCTACCTGTATTTCACCATCGGCGACCGCGGCGAGATGGATCGTGCGCAGGACCCCCGCGATCATGCCGGTTCCGTAATCCGGCTGCACGATGACGGCAGCATCCCCGCTGATAATCCCTACCACCGCAACCCGGCGCTGTTACCGGAGATTTTCAGTTATGGCCATCGCAACCCGCAGGGCATGACCCGGCACCCGGAAACCGGCGAAATCTGGCTGCATGAACACGGCCCGCAGGGCGGGGATGAACTCAACCGGGTGGCAGCCGGCCGCAACTACGGCTGGCCGGTGATCACCTACGGGGTGAACTACGGAACCGGCACCCGGATTGGCGAAGGCACGCACAAGGCCGGCATGGAGCAACCGGTGCATTACTGGGTTCCATCGATTGCGCCATCCGGCATGAGTTTCTACCAGGGCCAGCGGTTTGCAGGCTGGAATGGCGACCTGCTGGTGGGTGCACTGAAGTTTCAGCAACTCGTGCGCCTGCACATGGATGGCCCCCGGGTGACTGCCGAAACCCGCTACCTGGGCGGAGAACTGGGCCGGATCCGCGACGTGAGACAGGGGCCGGACGGCACCATTTACCTGCTCACCGATGCAGCCGACGGCAAACTGGTGAGACTGGACGGACTGGCCAAATAATCCCCGAATTCAGCATTTCTGGCGCCTGGCACGGCAACTCCTGATCCAAGTCTCACGTTTTGTGACCCTGTTCACAGTTCGTTCACCCTGCTCACAGTAGTCTTCCGCCATCAGATCCGGATGGATTGCGGGAGTTACTACAGTGGCAAACAGAAATAACCTGGCACGTTGGTCAGTCATCAGCCTGATGTTCGGAGCCCTGGCGTGGGGGGCCGGCGGGTTCTACGGACAGTGGGCGGCCGCGCAGGCGGAAACCGACTCTCGTGGCGCCGCAGAACAACTGGCCGACACCAGTCTGAAGCAACTGGAAACCCAGTTGTCCAGCGCACTGACAGTACTCCATCGGCACAGTGCCGACCCCGCCGCAATTCGCGCCATACAGCAGTTCGACCGGAACGGTGATTACCATGCGCAACTGCGCCTGAACCAGGCCTTCGGCAAACTGGCAGCGGAAATGCCCTGGGCCGGTCGCATCGATTTTCGGGATCGCACCGGGAACGTGGTGGCGTCCTCGGAAGTGAGTCGTATAGGCAGCCCGGAAGAACCAGTCAGTACCGAACTGTCGCCTGACATCCTGCCCAGCGCCCTGCTCCGCTATCACAACAAGCAACTGACGCTGCGCATCCCGTGGCAACAGGGCCGCACAAATCTGGGCCATCTTGATTATTCGTTCGCCAGCACGGCGCTGGCCAAGCTGTTGCCCGATGCGCAATTGGCTGCGACCACCGCCCTGCGTACCCAATTGTCACTGGACAGTGAAAGCGGCACGAATCGCCTGGTGCGCAGAAAAACCGGCAGTGCGGCTAACTGGGAAGCCGGCGAACTGTCGGCCGTGATGCATTCGCAGCATTTTCCGTTGCGCGTCGAAGTCGCGGTGCCCAGGCAAGCTGCGCAACAGATCCTGCTGCGCCACCAGGCGCTCGGCAACCTGGCCGGCATGATTGCGCTGGCGCTGGCACTGTTGCTGATGACCCTGCACGCGCTGTGGCCATACCTGCACGGCATACGCCTGCTGCGGCACATGCGGACTGAAACCAGCAACGAGATCGTCGCCGACGATGCCGCACCCGCAGTCGGCGCTGACGGACACTCACAGTCCGAACGCATGGCCTACGACATACTCGCCACCCACCACGTGCTGGAGGAAGTGCTCAAGGAACACACCGGCGAACTGGAGAAACTCTACCGCGTGCTGAACCAGGAACACCGGCGTCGTGACCAGGCGGAGTCAGCCCTGAAAGCGGCCGAAGCGCGCTTCCACGAGGCCGTGGAAAGCAGCCTCGACGGCGTCTGGGAGTGGAACGACAAGGAAGGACTGCGGACCTGGATATCGGAATCCTTCCTCGTAATCCAGGGGCTGCGGCGCAGCGAATTCCCCGGCACCCTGGCGGACTTCCTGGCGGCCATGCACCCGGATGACGCCAATGCCAGCGCGGCCGCCTTCCAGCAACAGGTGCGCTTTGGCAGCCGCTTCGAGATCGAATACCGCCTGCGCAATCGCAAGGGAGACTGGAACTGGTACGCCACGCGCGGCCAGGTGATACGCGACGACGCCAGTCAGAAAGTCATACGCCTGACCGGCTGCGTACAGGACATCCAGGCGCGCAAGCGTGCCGAACTCGAGGTGGAACGCCTGCTGGTGGAACTGGAACGACGTGCGCACCGCGATGAACTCACCGGCCTGCACAACCGGCCGAGTTTCCTGGAGCAGGCTAATTCCGAACTGAAGCGCGCCGACCGCACCACGCTGCCCACCAGCCTGATGATGCTGGACCTGGATTTCTTCAAGCGCGTGAACGACCGCCATGGACACGCTGCCGGCGACCAGGTGCTGGTCCGCTTTGCAGAAGAACTGCGCGAAGTGCTACGCGAAAGCGATGTGTGCGCGCGTGTCGGTGGTGAGGAATTCCTGGTGCTGCTACCGGAAACCTCGCTGTTGCAGGCGCGCAAGCTCGCGGAGCGAGTACGCACAGCCATTGCCGCGCAATCCATGCCGATTACGGGCGGTGAAAGCATCAGCATCACCTGCAGTATCGGGGTAACCCGTCACCTGCCCGGAGAAACACTGGAAGCCTGCATGCTGCGTGCGGATGAAATGCTGTATCGTGCCAAGAACCAGGGTCGGGACCGGGTGTGTGCCGAGATGGAATCAGTGCAACCGCTCAAGCGCCTGCATGGGTGATACGCCATGCGTGGTGGATACCCGGCCGGCGCTGAAAGTCCGGATCCAGCGTCTGCGCGCTGATGTCCTGCACCGAGAATTCCGTTTCCAGCACGGCATCCAGTTTGAATTTGCGGAAGTTGTTCGAGAAATACAGCACACCGCCTGACTCCAGGCGCGCCATGGTCAGGCGCACGAGGTGTGCATGATCTTTCTGCACATCAAAGACGTCGCTCATGCGCTTGGAATTTGAGAACGTCGGCGGATCCAGCAGGATCAGGTCAAACCGCTCGTCATCATCCGGCAACCACTCCAGCACATCGCCCTGCACCAGCCGGTGTTTCTCCGAGAAACCATTGAGCGCCAGGTTGCGACTGGCCCAGTCGAGGTAGGTGCGCGACATGTCCACACTGGTGGTATCACGGGCGCCACCCAGCGCCGCGTGCACGGTGGCCGTGCCGGTATAACAGAACAGGTTGAGAAAACGCTTGCCGGCGGCCTCCCTGCCGATGCGCAGGCGCAGTGGCCGGTGATCGAGGAACAGGCCGGTATCCAGGTAATCCCGCAGGTTGACCAGCAGTCGCGCGCGTCCCTCCTCGACCTGCAGGAACTCGCGTTGCTCAGCCTGCCGTTCGTACTGCGCGAGGCCGGTCTGGCGCTGGCGTTTCTTCATCACGACGCGGTCCGGCGCCACGCCCAGCACGGATGGCAGGGCGCTCAGGACTTCGTGCAGGCGTTCCCGCGCGCGACTCTCGTCCACGGTTTTGGGCGGTGCATATTCCTGCACATGCACCCAGTCCCGATAGAGGTCAATCGCCACCGCGTACTCGGGCATGTCTGCGTCGTAGACCCGGTAGCACTGTATCGCTTCGCGCTGCACCCACTTGCGAAGGCGCTTGAGGTTCTTTTCGAGGCGGTTGGCAAACATGCCGGCACCGGCACTCAGTGGCGGCACGTCGCCGGTTCCGCTGCGGGATTCCGCTACCGGTTTCGGGGCACTGATATTCTGATTCTCCGGCGGGGCAGCCGGGTTCTCGCGATCGCCCTGACCACGCAACGCCGCAACAAACGATTCCTCGCAGACATCAAACAGCAACAGCCGACACGGCAACGCGCCATTCCAGAAGGCATACTGCTTGCGCGTGCGCAGGCCCATGCGCTTGCCCAGTTCGGGCGTGCCGGTGAATACGGCAGCCTGCCAGCCACAACACTGCTGGCGCAGTCGTTCACCCAGATGCTGATAGAGGTACACCAGGCTCGCTTCATCACCCAGGCGCTGACCGTAGGGAGGGTTGGTCACCACCAGGCCGGTCTGTCCCTGGTCGGGATGCGGCGCAAAAGATGCCAGTTCGCCCTGGTAAACCTTGATCCAGTGTGCAAGCCCGGCGCGTTCAATATTGTTGCGTGCCGGCTGCATGAGGCGCGGATCGGCCTCGTAGCCGCGTATCCACAACGGTGGTCGCGCAAGTCCGGCATCGGCGCGCACCTGCGCCTCGTCCAGCAAGCGTTGCCAGGTCACCGGCACGTGTCCGAGCCAGTTGGAGAAACCCCAGTGTGTACGCCGCAGGTTGGGCGCCACATCGGCGGCCATCAGGCCGGCTTCCACCAGCAACGTGCCAACCCCACACATGGGATCCACCAGCGCCTGCCCGGCGGCGGCCTGCTGCGGCCAGTCCGCGCGCAACAGGATGGCAGCCGCCAGGTTTTCCTTCAGCGGTGCCGCGCCCTGCTGCAGCCGGTAACCGCGCTG